>CAZKUH010000057.1:0-9152 GCA_964555895.1 uncultured Enterobacterales bacterium | reverse complement strand
TTATTTTTAACCAAAAAAGCGCCGGTAAAAACCGGCGCCAAAGTTAAGATAAAAATTACTATTGTTTTGGCTTTAAATTACCTGAAAGGGTAACGGTAGTAACCGTAATAGTATCATCTGAGTTTTTGGTAACCCACATTTCATGGTTCTCATCTGCCTGGACAAGCAATCCAAGCCTGTAATCACCATCATTCTCATTTTCATCTTCATCAGTTGCTGAATTAGCTGCTGATGGAATACCACCTGCGTACGAAGCGGTTAAAGCAGTACCTGAATAGCTGGTATAACCACGAACCATCACATTATATCGGCCTTTACTTGGAGCTGAGAAACTACAAGTTTCGGTGTTGCCACTAATATAAGGACGGCAATCATAGCTAGTGGTCGTAGGATTACTGCCAAATTTAACGTATAAATCAGCATCTCCTGAACCACCTTTCATGGCGAATTTCAAGTTAGAAGCGCCTGCAGGCACGTCAATGTAGTAACGTGTTTGTGAACCACTAGTACCACTGAGACCACTTTCAGTGACACCATTACAAAGTACACCATTACCATTCACGCAGCCACCGCCACCACCGCCACCACCGCCGGCAGTGAAGGATCCAGTTAAATTGGTAGCAGAATAAGCACTATAACCTTGAATCATAATATAATAGCGGCCTGTACTGGGAGCAGCAAAACTACAAGTTTCTGCATTGCCAGTTTTGTAGGGACGACAGTTATAACTTGTTGTTGTTGGCGCAGAACCAAACTTCACGTACAAGTCAGCATCTCCAGAACCACCATTCATAACGATAGATAAATTAGAAGCGCCTGCTGGAACATCTATGTAATAAGCGGTTGATGAATTGGTTGCTCCGCTGAGGTTGGTTTTAGTCACACCATTAGACAATTGTCCTGAAGGTGTTCCACCACCACCGCCGCCACCAATATGGGCGTAAATTTGGTCCAACAATGCATAATCATGGGCATTAGGCCACTGACTATTCACTGGATTGGTTGCATAATCCATACAAGTTGACTGGCTTGAACCATTTGTACTGGTGTGTCCCAGACCAAAAAGATGACCCACTTCCTGACAGATGACTTTATTTTTATCTTGTTGGCTCATGGAATAGGAGTCATTCACCTTAGCCGTCCCCCACAAAATATGGTTACTGCTATCGACGTTGAGTGATGCCAACCCTGACCAACCTGTGGTGCCATAAGTAGAATTACAAACCCGGATCTGTCCACTTGCAGTGGCGCAGTTAGTTCTTGTGGTCGCACTATCATTACTTGAATTGATGGTCAAATTTAAATCAGCAGACTGATTCCATTTTGTAAGCGCCGTGTTTAATTCAGTCTGCCAACTGGGTGTAACACTATCGATTACAGATAACTGCACCGGAAGAGAATCGCCATTCCAGTGATAAGTACCACTGGCATTCCCCCAAGTATGATTGGCGATTGCCGGTATGGACAGGATAACAGCCACCACCGCGCTAGCCGTTAAAAGGTTCTTTTTATATTGTCTCATTATTTTTTCCTATTATTTTAGTTGAACAATTTACCTGGTATTACCGAGTTTTCATGACGTTTAGCAACTAACTACCTTGTAACAACGTTTGATAGAAAGCTCCCCAAGTATCCATTGACCACCTCCACTCGGCCAACCGAATCAAGCTAGACCTGGGAGTTAATAAAAAAAAGTAAATATTCACACTTTTACAATATTTTTTCAATATATGTGAACTACGTCTCATCTATTGAAAATAGTTATTTATTAAATGTAGAAACTAGGGGAATAATAAAATCATTTTTCTGTGAATATTACCAACTTGACTTGTAACTCTTTGTTTAATAATATATTTTAAGTGACTTATTTGAAGTGAAACTAGATTGACCTGTCGTCATTAAATATGACATGATGGTTAAAATTTGCTGGTGACTGGAGCAAATCTTTGTCTTTTTAAAAAAAGAATTTTGTGATATTTTTATGTTGGTCAGTTCTGGAGTAATATTTTGGAGAGCCCATGAAAGCAATTATTTTACTGTTGGTACTATTTTATAGTGGCCTGGCTGCTGCTTGTTTGCCTGCAAAAGTCAGTTGGGAAGATCGCGTAAGCCAAGCAACGCAAATTGCCACCGGTTTTGTTAGTGGTAAAATATTGACAGATTTCGAAGCGTCCATACTCGGTACTCAAACCTCTATTCAACCGACTGAAGCATACCAGCTCAGAGTCATTGTCAGTAAAAATTTAAAAGGGAAATTTTCTACTAACATCATTAAGCCAATAATAGCCAATTGTGGCGCTGGTGGCGGAAAATTAAAGCAAAAGGTGCTGGTCTTTTATGATGGGACTTATTGGTTTGTTCGCAAATACAATGACAAACTTGTTCACAAATTAACTGAAATAATAAATAATCTGAATGCTGGATAAGCGTCGTCGTCAATTCAGCATTCAGGTTAAATAACAATAAGTGTTCTTAACTCTGGCTCAGCTGTTAGCGATGCGCAATCAAGGAATCCAGCCTTTCCAGATCATTCACCACCCGCCATTGCCCCCCCCCTTCTAACACACGGGTTTGCCAACTGAGTAGACGCTTTTTATAATCTCTTGGGTCAATATTATCACTGCGTAATTTAGTCACATTTAATGCAACCACTTGAATACCGCTCACATCAATTGGAAAATTTCTTATTTGCCCCTTCTGTAAATCTTCTTCCAGATCGGAAAATATTAAAACATATTTTTCTCCTGCTTGAGTTTCGTTGACAAAATCAACGGCTTGAATTAATCCACCGCTAATATCAGTATGACCACTACCAATTTTCACATTGGAGACAAATTCGTCAACTTGATGTTTAAACAGTCGTTTTTGATCATTGGTGGTACTGGGTCGACTATCAAAAGTTGCTTTAGCGATAATATCTTTCTCACTAAAACTGCCACTATCAATTCTGGCGATTGCAATAGAATCACCGCTATCCAAAGTAACCAATAAATAATTCATGATTACCTGTGCCTTTGCCAGTTCTGCAGTGTAGGTACCAGAAGTGTCCAGCAGCAAATAGACTGCACGGTTAGTTGGTGGCGAATTATTACAGGCAGCCAGTACAAGTGTCGCACTTAAAAGTGTGACGGCAACTATTTTTTTAGTTAATATTTTCATCATCATGTCCTCTTTTATGACCTTGGATATTGTCGAGTTCTAACACCAGAGTTCTACTTAAATTAAAGTTTCATCAAAATCTGCTTGAACTGGATTTTCATTCAAGCCGGGTAACGATGTTGAGGATGCTTTACTTTTTTTAATCATTTGTTCAATGGCGATGGGCAGCATGATAAAAAGATCGTAGAGATATACCATCATTTTACTCAAATGTTGCGCCAGACCGCCTGTCATTCTTAATACAACTCTCAATGCCCGCAACAAACCAATGGCGGCCAAACCCAGTACGATCCTCAATGAATGAATAAAAGACTCCAAGGGAATGGCGATAAAAGCTAAGGCGAAGGGTAAAATTAAACCCATAACCATTTGTCCCATCGAAGGGATCCAGCGAAACTGAGCTTCAACAATGCCACCAGCCGCGCCAACGTTCAGCAGTGACTGTTGCAGTGACTCCCTATCCAGTGCCAACAAGTCACGCATATAGGCCAAAGAAGCTTCTATGCTGGCTAATATTGCCAAAATAAAGAAAGTCACAAACATCATACGACGACGGAGTTTGTCATCCATGGAACTGATGATAGGAAACAGATGCGTAATTCTTAAGGATTCAAACAAAAACAACCCCATCGCCATTTCAATCAAAATGATAACTAGGGCAGCGATATCAGATGTTTTCATATTGCCAATATAACTTGCCCCCCCTACCATTTCTGACATTGGCATAGCAATAAGTTGAAAATTGATCAGACCACCTAAAACAGCAATCACTAAAACTAATCCGGAAATAAAAAACTGTGTTAAAGCAGAGGAGCCCAGCGTACTAATCGCTGAATTTTTATTAGCTAAAATATCTGAATAATTTTGTATTTGTCCATCTATATTGCTGGCACATTCATTTAATCCTTTAATTTTTTCACTCACCTGAAGCAACTTGCCATCAATATTTCGCCAGTGTGGCTGCATCCCGGTTAATAAGCGATGACTTTGCGCTGTTGATTTTTTAAAGGTTTTCAACATTTGCTGATGCGACTCTTCAACCGCTTTTTTAATATTACCCAGAATTTTAATGACAGCCGAATCACCCGTACTCGGAAGACCCGCAATAGTCTCGACCACTTCACCCCAAGCGGGAGGTAAGGGTACGACTTCTACAGATTTTTGATAATCTGTTTCAATTTTTTCAATGGACTCAGCGATTTGACGATGAAGACCGGGATACTGACTTAAATCCCTTGCAACGATATTATTGATGCGGGTAAATTCACGTTCTATGGATTTTTCAGCAGCTTTTACACCGCTGGCCAAAAGGATTTCACGATTGCGATTTGTTAATCTTTGTTCCAGTTTTGCCAGCGAAAAACTCCAAAGCCGCATACTGGAAAATACTGCTCGTCCAGTGGATTTAATGAGTTGATGTGCCTGCTGACGCCCTAGATACAAAATGCTAACGGCTATAACTGCCCAAATCACTATTGAGATGGCTGGATTTTCAGACCAGAGAGTAATTAATTCATTCGTCATAATGAGACTCCAATAAATATTTGAGAGTGAATTATGACGCGAGCTGGTGAAAAATCTGTGAAAAATTTAATTTTGTCGCCATAGTGGTGCAAATCATGATGGTACCAATATAGCCATGAGCGTGGAAATGTATGTTTCATGCGGTATATCCCACAATTAAGCGGTTAACTCCTGCTACACTAATAAACATGTAATTTAATTTTGTAAGTGAACCCTATGGCCAATATTTTCTGGGTCGAAGATCAATATCACTGGATCGATAAATTCAAACCAGAATTGGAAAATGCAGATTTTGGCGATCGGACTGCAACTAATCGAGTTGCCGTGTATAAATTTGTGGAAGCGGCCAGTCAGGCAATCAATCGAACCAAAATACCACCAGATATCGTAATTCTGGATGCAAACATGAATGGAAATGATGAGGCTGGTTTCACCATATCGAGGTTACTCGCCAAAAAATGGCCTCAAATACCCGTGATTTATCTCTCAGAACATAGTGGTACGGCTATCGAAGAAAAAGCTTTTGAACAAATTCACACTCAGGATTTCATTGCCAAACATCAACAAAATGTGGCACAGATCCTGTGCTGGCGTATCAGAGCTTTATTACGCCACCAAGCGATAAAACAATTAGCCCATAACCAACAAACACAGCAGTCTGAAGACATACTTAACAGCGGTGAATTGAGCATCGATCTAACTACCTGGAATGTTTACTGGCACGGCGAACGTTTAATGAACCCATCAAATAATAAACGGCCTTTGGCACCCATGCCAAGAAAGATTCTAAAACATTTGTTAGAATCATCACCCAGACCATTAACAACTTTACAAATGGCACAAAAACTTGATATTGACCAATTTAGTTATGCTAATTATCGTCAACATATTAAAGTTCTGCGACACGCCTTTGAACAAGCTGGAGAAAAGGCCCAAGTGGAAAGTTTTCTCAAATATTGCAAAACCGGAAAAGGCGTTGTGACTTTTGGTGAAGAAGGTTCATACTGTTGGGTAAAATAAATAAGGCATAAATATTACTGGAGCAATTTCAACAAAATTATATGTCATACAACACTGAGCAAATTAACAATGAAAAAGATGAAGCTGAAACCAGGCAAGTGAAAGATTCCATATCTAAATCAGTTAAGTTTTATTTTCCCTGGTTTAGCGCTTTATTTTCATTGCTGGTTATCACTTTCTTATTCATTATTTCACAACCTGAATTGGTTAATTTTTACCATATTCCTGTAATTTTAGTATCTACTCAAACTATTTCATCGCTTATCATTATTCTAGGCTTGATTTATCTATTGGATATCCGCCATTTTCAGCATACGAAAACTCGCTACCACAAACAGCTTGAAAATTTACAGCAGCAACTTGATGCCGTATGGCAAAGTAAAAAGAAACAACAACAACGCGCTAATATTTACTTGGATCATAGAGAGAAACTAAAATATTTCATCAGTGAAAAGCTGCTCGAAACTATTGAGTACGATGATAAATATTTACATTTTAAAAACATTGCCGCAGAAGTCAGACATAATGGTGTCATCAGTTACGACAAGGTAATCACCGCGCTGAACAATGCGATTGAGCAATATCATCGATTTAAGTTTGATGAAGAAGAATTTTTTAACAAAAACCTTTCAAGAAAAGAAGATATCGAGTTACTCGCCGGTTTTCAGAGTGCTCTTGATGCTGTACGTTATCTTTGGGATTTGCTCGATTTATCAACCGCTGAAAATATGAGCTTGCATATTGGAAATCAGTTAATTGAAAGCGAAGAGCATTTTTATCAACTTAATCTGGATACAGATAGGAAATTTGACATCACCCAAAGCATACCGATTGTACCAACATTCCATCCTCAATTACCCGTCCTCATGGCTTTGGATATCTTAATTGATGATGGCGCCATCAAGAACCAGCTTTCATTGTATAAAGATGATCCTTCTCAATATGAAAAAACTTTTCTATTCGAAAGCGACCAATTCAATATGATATTATTTTCAACGCCTGCGTTATTAGGCAATCATAATCATGTGGTTTTATTACTAGAAAACATCATTAAAAATGCCCAGTTCTTTCAGCAAAAAGTTCGTTATAAACAATCCTCAGATCGGATAGCTATTCGACTATTTTGTGGAGAAGGTTATGTAAACTTCACTATTTATAATCGAGGACCGCAAATAAAGGTTGAAAAAAACTCTCAAATTTTCAAACTGGGTTATAGCACTCGCAAACAAAAACAAAATCATGGCAAGGGTCTAGGATTATATTTTGCCAATGAAATTGTAAAAGGTTATAACGGCTCTATTGAGGTCAATAATATCAATAACGTAGAAATGGCATACACCTTGAAATTAAATTTTAGCCAGGGTGATTCTATAATTTATACCTTGGCCTGTCGTTGGGTCAACAACCGAATGAAAGCAGCTGTTATTTTAGAAAACAATACAGAAGCTGTCTGGGAAAACGAGCTTAAATTTACATGCCGAACAGCTATTGATTCGATTGATATTTTTGTCAAGAACTCAACTCAGGATTTAATTTCAACCAAGATTGATAAACACACTGCATTCAATTGGCTCGACCCATCGCCCTCACAACAAGCAAAATGGCTAATACAGTTGAAAGCCTACAAAAGAAAGCATAATCTGATTTTCAAACCTTTGGATATCTGCGGTGTCTGTTTCGACATAAAACTGCCGACAGCAATTTCTCGAATGAATGAACCTGTCGATGAATTGCTGGACGATCTGACATTGTGAACCTATAACGGGTTATTGGGAGCGAGATTAACGCTGATAGGCATGACAATAGCAACATTGAGAGACTTTTCTTATCTAGGATTCAGGTTATTTATATACCTTGATAAAGTGACTACAACTCACACTTTTTTTGCTAAAATTGATCCATGTTAAGGATTATTTTAAATGTAGGATTTATGCTTATCATCTCCTTGGTGAGACACTGTCAACTAGCAGATTATGAGCCTTAATAAAATACAAAACCTCAGATATCAACATCTTAATTTGATTCAATTAGCAGATCAATTTGAGGACAAAATTGTAGCCGAATGTTGGTTAGATGCAAGCCATCTATTGTCAGAATTCAACCATTTAATTGACAATCAGATTTCATATGAAGAAGGCGAAATATTTAATTATTTTGAACATATGTTGAAAATACATTCGGCTCAATCACCATTCCAAATATTACGCTTTGAGCACGAAGATATATGCAAACTTATGAGGAAATTGCCTCCCCTAATAGCCAACAAAAGAAAAGGACAAGTTCTGAATATATCGGAGAATCTCATGCTTTTAATTTATGAACATTTTAAAAAAGAAGAAACTATTATAGTTCCTCTTATATCATAATCAATCTACCCACTAATAACTAGTCTATCTACCCACTAATAACTGCACAACTATTCTTAAAAATGTTAAACACTTGATACAGGTCAATGGTTTTAAAGCACATTTCTTTAAGATCGCTGCAACTTAATTATTTGACTTAGTGAACAGAGGAGTCATTCATGAAAAAAAGTATACTTTATATTGCTATTGCTACCGTGCTTTCATCCCCGTTATATGCAGGAGATAAAGCTTCTGATATTACCCAAGCCTTTACAGAAGGAGATGCACATGTTGCCTTCAGATATCGATATGAAAATGTAGACCAAGCCAACCTGGCTAATAGCGCAGATTTATCTGCGATCAGATTTCGTTTTAACTTTAAAACAAAATCTTTTAATGATTTTAGTGCGTTCTTTGAAGTTGATCATCTCACTGATGTGTGGGACACAAACTACAATAGCAAACGCAATGGCAATATAAATTTTCCGGTAATCGCAGATCCTCTTTATACAGATTTAAATCAGGCATTTATCAGTTACACCGGTTTTAAAGATACCACCGTCAAATATGGTCGACAGCGAATTAATCTCGACAATCAAAGATTTGTAGGTGGCGTCGGCTGGCGGCAGAATGAACAAACCTATGATGGAGTAACCGTCGTGAATAAGGGTATTAAGGACACCAAAATCGTTTTTGCCAGTCTTTATAATGTCAACACAATCCTTGACACCAACAAAAGCAAAGGACAACATAACATCCTCAATGTACAATATTCTGGTTTAGGATTTGGTGCTATAACGGGTTATGCCTATTTGCTGGATAATATTTCAGATACTTATGGCATACGTTTCACTGGCAAACACAATGTCGCCAAAATGAACATGGGTTATGTATTTGAATATGCCACACAGGAAACAAATAATACAGCTGCTATTTCTACTGATTATTATTTAGTAGAAACCAGCCTTGGCAATAAAAACTTTACTGGAAAACTTGGTTACGAAGTCCATACCGCCAACAATGGTACTGCATTTCAGACACCATTAGGGACAAACCACAAATTTAATGGTTGGGCTGATAAATTTTTAGGCATTCAGGGAGATG
>CAZKUH010000056.1:0-9205 GCA_964555895.1 uncultured Enterobacterales bacterium | reverse complement strand
AGCCAAGTCGGTTATACCCCTTCCCTAGACAATGATCTTCCGATATGCTACGTTTGGCGGCTCATGGACTGAGTGAAGCTGATTTAGATAGTGAATATATTACTCACCCCCTTTATCCAGAAAAAAAACTAAAACTTGGGGTTATCCTGGATCGACTGAAGAAAACTTATTCTCACACTGTAGGTGTTGAGTATTTACATCTGGAAATGGATAATGAACGGGATTGGCTAAGATATTGGCTGGAAGAAAAATTGCCGGCGATCGCATTTAGTGCGGAAAAGAAAAGTCAGATTTTATATTTATTGACAGCTGCAGAGGGTCTGGAAAAATATACCGCTTCAAAGTTTCCAGGTGCTAAAAGATTTGGTCTAGAAGGTGCTGAGAGTCTTATCCCGTTACTGGATGAACTGGTACAGGATGCGGGGAAAAAATCTGCAAAAGAAGTCATTATTGGCATGGCCCACCGTGGGCGTTTGAATGTACTGGTCAACCTATTTGGAAAAGTGCCTCAGGAACTGTTCGACGAGTTTGCAGGGAAATCGAATGCCAGCACAAATGGCTCCGGTGATGTAAAATATCACCAGGGTTTCTCTTCCGATATTAAAACGGATGGCGGGGTGTTGCATTTAGCGCTGGCTTTTAATCCGTCTCATCTTGAAATTGCCTCACCCGTTGTTGAAGGTTCTGTCAGAGCCCGATTAGAAAGACGCGCTGATAATACACAAAACCAGGTTATACCTATATTGATTCATGGTGATTCTGCTTTTACCGGGCAGGGCGTCGTCATGGAGACATTTAATATGTCTCAGACGCGTGGTTATAAAACCGGTGGCACGGTTCACGTGGTGATTAATAATCAAATAGGTTTTACCACAAACCGTACCGACGATGTGCGTTCAACTCGTTACTGTACGGATATTGCCAAAATGGTGGCAGCCCCCATTTTTCATGTCAATGCTGACGATCCTGAAACCGTCATAAAAATCACCCGCCTGGCGCTGGATTACCGCATGACCTTTAACAAAGATGTAGTCATCGATTTGGTTTGTTACCGTCGGCATGGCCATAATGAAGCGGATGAACCTGCTGCCACACAACCTTTGATGTATCAGATAATTAAAAAACATCCAACCACCAGACAAATTTATGCAGATAAATTAGTCGAGGATCAAAGCCTGACCCTGGCTGAATCTAAAGCGGTCATTAACCGTTACCGTGCTTTGCTGGATGTTGGTAAAGGTGTAGTGCCTTCATGGGTTCCAATGCAGAACCACAAGTTTACTGTGGATTGGCATCCCTATATCGGTCAACTATGGACCTCAGAAGCTGACACTGCGCTATCTGAAACTTTTTTTGATAAAGCAGCTGCTATATTGACCCAGCTTCCTGAGGATTTTAAATTGCAATCTAGGGTCGCCAAAATTTTGCATCAACGCCAAGCCATGTATAACGGTGAGCAGCCGCTAGATTGGGGGGCTGCTGAGAATATGGCATATGCAGGAATACTCAACGATGGTTACTTATTGCGACTCAGCGGCCAGGACAGTGGTAGAGGGACATTTTTCCATCGTCATGCCGTATGGCATGATCAATTAACGGCTAAAACTTATATTCCCTTACAGCATATTGCCCCGCACCAGGCCGAGTGCAGCATCATCGACTCGGTATTATCGGAAGAGGCAGTGTTGGCATTTGAATATGGCTACGCCACGACTGAACCTAGATCCTTGGTCATCTGGGAGGCACAATTTGGCGATTTTGCCAATGGTGCTCAGGTTGTAATTGATCAATTTATCAGTTCTGGTGAGAACAAATGGGGACGGTTATGTGGGCTGGTGATGTTATTGCCACACGGCTATGAAGGTCAAGGCCCAGAGCATTCATCGGCAAGACTTGAGCGATATTTACAGCTTTGTGCACAACACAATATGCAGGTTTGCGTGCCTTCCACACCTGCACAAGTGTTCCATATGTTGCGACGGCAAGCGATCCGACCGCTACGAAAACCTTTGATTGTCATGTCACCAAAGAGTTTATTACGACACAAGCTGGCGGTTTCGCATAAAGCAGATTTTCTCAGTGGGAAATTTCATAATGTCATTCCAGAAATTGATGCATTGGAGCTTGAAAAAATAACCCGTGTGGTACTTTGTAGTGGAAAGGTTTATTACGACTTGTTAGAAAGACGCCGTGCAGAAAACCTCAACACCGTGGCTATTATTAGAATAGAACAACTGTATCCATTTCCAAATGAAGAATTAATGAATGTGTTGGCTGAATTTACTGGCGCGAATGAATTTTGTTGGTGTCAAGAGGAGCCACTTAATCAAGGAGCCTGGTACAGTAGCGTACATAATTTTAGGGTTTGTATCCCCGCTGGCAAGCCTATTGAATTTGCCGGAAGAACAGCATCGGCTGCACCTGCGGCGGGATATATGTCACAACATAATCGTGAACAGAAATTGTTAGTCGAGCAGGCGTTAGGCCTCCAATAACCTCGTGTAAGGAATAGAGAATGTCCGTTGAAATTAAAGTGCCGACACTACCAGAATCAGTCGCCGACGCCAGTATTGCAACCTGGTATAAAAAAGTTGGGGAACATTGCAGTCGTGATGAGAACCTAGTCGATATTGAAACCGACAAGGTAGTACTAGAGGTGGTTGCCCCGGATGACGGGGTGTTGGAGTCAATTTTGCAAGAGGAGGGGGCAACTGTCACCGCCAATCAGCTATTGGCTTTGTTTAACACAGGGCATACTGTGACTGAACGCCCAACAAGTGATGACAATGAATTGCCAAGGCCTGCTACCAATGAAGTTCGTCCGGTTTCAGAACTTTTTAGCCCTGCAGTGAGACGATTGCTCAGTGAGCATAATCTGGATGCAACAATCATTTCACCCACTGGCAAAGATGGTCGTTTGACTAAAGCTGATGTAGAAAAATATATTGCCCAAGATTCAACCGCTAAGGCGCGTGCTAATCAAGCACCAGCCTCAGCTCCAACGAAAGCAGCGGCCATTCAAGACACAGCTTCTCGAGAAGAAAAACGAGTGCCGATGACGCGTTTGAGAAAACGTATTGCAGAACGACTGGTACAGGTTCAACAGTCTTCAGCTATTTTGACCACTTTTAATGAAGTTAATATGAAACCAGTAATGGATTTACGCAGTAAACATAAAGAACGGTTTGAAAAAATTCATGGGGTGCGCCTGGGATTCATGTCCTTTTTTGTAAAAGCCGTCATCGAAGCGTTAAAAAGATTTCCGGATGTGAACGCTTCAATTGATGGTAGCGATATTATTTATCATGGCTACTTCGATGTCGGTATCGCGGTCTCTTCACCCCGTGGCTTGGTGGTACCCGTACTGCGTGATGTGGATAACCTTTCTTTTGCCGGAATTGAAGCATCCATCAGAGAGCTCGGTGGTAAGGCTAAAGAGAACAAACTCACACTAGAAGAACTTTTAGGCGGAACTTTCACCATCACAAATGGCGGTGTGTTTGGCTCATTAATGTCCACCCCTATAATTAATCCACCACAAAGTGCTATTCTTGGTATGCATAATATTAATGAAAAGCCCGTTGTAGAAAATGGCGAAATAGTGATACGTCCTATGATGTATGTTGCACTTTCTTATGATCACCGTATTATCGACGGTCGAGATTCTGTCGGTTTTTTGAAAACGGTGAAAGAACTGGTTGAGGATCCCGCCAGACTTTTACTGGAAGTATAATTTTTTTTAATTTAACTGGAAAACAATATGAATTTACACGAATATCAAGCAAAAAAGCTGTTTTCAGATTACGGTATGCCTGTTCCCACAGGTGAAGCTGTAAGAACCGCAGACGAAGCCATGACGGCCACCGAACATTTAGGTGGTGATCGTTGGGTGGTCAAAGCGCAAATACACGCTGGCGGTAGAGGCAAAGCGGGTGGCGTAAAAATCGTAGATAGTAAAATTGCGGTCAAAGAGGCAGCCAAAGCCATGTTGGGTACGCACATGGTGACCTATCAGACAGATGCCAAAGGACAACCGGTTCATCGTTTGTTGGTAGAACAACCTTGTAATATTGACAGAGAACTCTATATTGGCGCGGTGATCGATCGTGAAACCCAACGGGTGGTTATCATGGCTTCAACTGAAGGTGGTGTAGAGATTGAAAAAGTTGCAGCTGAAACGCCTGAAAAAATACTTAAAGTCGTGGTTGATCCCATGCTGGGCATTTTACCCTATCAATGTCGTGATCTCGCATTTGGCCTGGGGCTTGCCGGCTTACAAGTAAAACAGTTCACGGCGTTGTTATTGGGTCTGGGTAAATTGATTACTGACAAAGATTTAAGCCTGGTGGAGATTAACCCTTTGGTGGTCACTGCTGCTGGTGATCTTTTATGTTTGGATGGAAAAATCAATGTAGATGATAATGCCCTTTATCGCCATGCTGATATCCGTGAATTACAGGACCCGTCTCAGGAAGATGAACGTGAAATGCGTGCGGCTGAATGGGAATTAAATTATATCGCACTTGATGGTGATATTGGCTGTATGGTCAATGGTGCAGGTTTGGCGATGGCGACCATGGATATCATCAAATTACATGGTGGTCGTCCGGCTAACTTTCTTGACGTTGGCGGTGGAGCGACCAAAGAACGTGTAGCAGAAGCCTTCAAAATCATTTTATCAGACGTACATGTTAAAGGCATACTGGTTAATATTTTTGGTGGGATCGTCCGTTGTGATTTGATTGCAGAAGGTATTATAGAAGCAGTAAAGGAAGTCGGCGTGGAAGTTCCCGTGGTGGTGCGACTGGAAGGGAATAATGCAGAAATTGGCACAGAAATATTAGCGAAAAGTGGTTTGAATATTATTCCAGCAGCAAATCTTACGGATGCTGCGAAGAAAATTGTAGCAGAGGTTGGAGCATAATATGAGTGTATTAATTAATAAAGAAACTCGGGTTATTTGTCAGGGTTTTACTGGTAGACAAGGGAGTTTTCACTCGGAGCAGGCTGTGGAGTATGGTACTAAAATGGTCGGCGGCGTCACCCCTGGAAAAGGTGGACAGACACATTTAGGCTTGCCCGTCTTTAACACGGTACAAGATGCCGTCAAACAACAACAGCCTGACGCATCTGTGATTTATGTGCCAGCACCTTTTTGCAAAGATTCCATCATCGAAGCAGCTGACGCAGGTATAAAACTGATCGTCTGTATAACCGAAGGTATTCCAGTACTGGATATGCTGGAAGTGAAAGCCTATCTGGATAAGACAGATTCACGTCTGATTGGGCCAAATTGCCCTGGCATTATTACGCCAGGTGAATGCAAAATTGGTATTATGCCAGGCCATATTCACTTGCCCGGAAAAGTTGGTATTGTCTCCCGTTCCGGTACTTTAACCTACGAAGCAGTTAAGCAGACTACAGACTATGGCTTTGGTCAAAGTACTTGTATTGGTATTGGTGGCGATCCCATTAATGGCACCAATTTTATTGATGCACTCGCGTTATTTGAAAATGATGCACAAACCGAAGCTATTATTATGGTGGGCGAAATTGGCGGAACAGCCGAAGAAGAAGCGGCAGCATATATTCAAGCTAACGTGAAGAAGCCAGTTGTTTCTTATATTGCCGGTGTCACGGCCCCCAAAGGCAAGCGTATGGGGCATGCCGGGGCTATTATTTCGGGAGGCAAGGGTACGGCCGATGAAAAATTTGCCGCATTAGAAGCCGCCGGCGTAAAAACTGTACGCTCACCCGCAGAGTTGGGGCAGGGTATCAAGGAAATTACCGGTTGGTAACCTTGGTATTTTTTAAAGCATAAAACCGCAAGATCTGCGGTTTTATGCTTAAACCTATCTTTTGATTTACATTTTTATGCACTTGGATCTGTTAAAATTATTTAATCAGCACTAAATAATCACTACTATGAAAAATCTCAGTTCAAATATCAAAGCCAATTATCACTTATTTATAGATCAATCATTGGAAAATGAAGTGGTTTGGGGATTGCTTTCCGAACAGGGCTGGGCACAGCTTGAATCAGAAAACTATGAAGATGCCAGCGTCATTCCATTTTGGTCGGATAAATCTTATGTTGAAAATTTTATCACCAGCGAATGGACAAATTATAAAATCAGTAAAATCCCGCTTGAGGAATTTTTTAACGATTGGTTACCCGGCATGGATGAAGATGGTATTTTAGTCGGAATAAACTGGTCGGAAGAATATGATGATATTGAAATGGAGCCTTTAATCGTGCTCGATGATCTTGATATTGATTAACCTTCAAAATTAAATATTTTGCTTTTTCAGTAATCACCGGATTAAAATTGATAAAGAAAGCGGCTTCATTGAGGTGCATCAAAAACTTCACCCGATCACTACCGGAAAGCCCATAAAAGCTATAGCAAATCATCTTATCATTAGTAAAGTCTGTCCTTTTCATCTTCAACTACATAACGATGCATTTCGTCTTCCGTTAGTTCGAGTTTCCCTGCATCGACCATGGTTCGTGCCAGCCGTGGTAACCCTGCTAAGTCAGGCCACGAATCTTGTTGCCATAATTTGGAGCGGATCATGCACTTTGAGCAATGAAAGAATGCTTCTTTAACATCAACAACAATCACCAGTTCAGGAGATTTATTATTGACAGCCATTGATTGCGCCAAAGCAGGATCGTTAACAATGATCGCCTCACCACTCACGCGCAGCGTCTCGCTTTTGCCGGGGATCAAAAATATCAATCCAACTTTAGGGTTTTGTAGAATATTTCCCATCGAATCGGCACGATGATTTCCGAGTCTGTCAGGGATTGCCAATGTCTGCTTATCAATGATTTTAACAAAACCGGCAGGATCGCCCTTTGGCGAGATATCCATTTCGCCTTTGTCATTAGCCGTGGATAGCAGCATAAAGGGTGAACGTTGAATAAACACGCCGCAGTGTTTGTCCAACTTGCTAATTGTTTTACTGGTGACCGCGTTTCCAGGTTCACTTAATATGGAGCGTAGTTGTTTTCTGGTGGTAATAATTTCTTTAAATTGCGCCATTTAATGACTTCATTATCAGGATATAACTATTTATTATCGTTTATTGTGAGTGACGTTTGCTGCTCTGTATTAACTTGCAAAGTAAAAATATCTG
Source organism: uncultured Enterobacterales bacterium (assembly GCA_964555895.1). Taxonomy (GTDB): domain Bacteria; phylum Pseudomonadota; class Gammaproteobacteria; order Enterobacterales; genus DRNA01. The sequence continues at coordinate 2,062 of CAZKUH010000056.1, read as the reverse complement.
GTCTCGAATAATGTCCAGCTACGTCTAGCGTGCGTTTTGCAGTCGCTGACTGTTCTAGATCAATATCGAAATAAAGAATCCCTTTTTGCTGATGCATTGGACCTGCGACAATGTTGCCGCCCGGTGCGACTACCACCGAATCCCCCGGATTAATCCATTCTTGAGGATCAGGATAAAGCCTTGCTTTTTCTGGAAAGTCATCGGGGATATCGCTACCTTGGATCGCGCTGCCACAACTAATCACCCAACAACGAGCTTCGCGGGCAATATGTTGCATGCTTCCAATCCAGCCTTCACCTTCATCGTAGGTTGGCGCAAGATAAATTTCAACACCTTGAGCGTAAAGCGCATAGCGCGCCAATGGCATAAAGTTTTCCCAGCAGATTAATCCGCCAATCCGACCAACCGGCGTTTCAACAACTTTTAGGCCGCGTGCATCGCCAGCTCCCCAAGTCATTCTCTCTGGATTAGTCGGCATCAATTTACGATGATGATTTATGATTTTACCGTGCTGGTCAATAGTCACCATTGCGTTATACAAAGTCGCTCGACTTAAATGATAATCCTTTTCATTGAGGCCGCATACAATAGTCAACTGGTGATCGATTGCAGCCTGCTTGAGTGGATCTAGATCATCACTACTAATATCTACCGAATTTTCGAGTAAGCGACGATGAGTCTCCTGACATATTTTTCCATCTCCACCGGGCCTCAATCGCCAAATCCAGGCCGGATAACCAGGAATAAAAGTTTCAGAAAAAAGAATTAATCTAGCACCTTCTGCTGCTACTTGCTTGACAATTTCGCAGGCTTTCTCAACGGTTTGTTGCTTATCCAAAAAAACAGGTGCTTGTTGTACGATGGCTATTTTTGTCATTTTTTTCTCCTTAAATTATTTTTCACATGTTTATCACTGAGCAGGATGATTAACGTCTATTCCATTGTTTTTTGGCTGCTGGACCCGTTGGGCCCGAAGTATGTTTAGTTTCACCAATTTCTCCCCAAAGTCCCCCATATTGAATAAAATATTGGTTGTTAAGAGGTTTTTTTGCCTCACCTACATTAACAAAATGCTTCCAAGTTTGCCAACGTGGACCACCTTCATAGGTGTGATCCTTCACTGGCGTACTCCGAATTACGTAGCTTGCAGCCCGAGCATAACTTGCATGAGACCCATCAGCGCTGTAAACAATAGGATGAGTTCTATCAACAAACCTCAACTGTCGATGCAAGTATTTTGTACTGTATTCGTGTTGAGCGAAAATAGCTTCCACGAATTCACCTTTGTGGTTTGTGCTTATGGTTATGTGCTCCCAATCGCCTTCATGATTAAAAGAGGCGAAAGCATCGTTATAGGCATAGAAAAACCAGTATTGAATATCGAATCCGCCTTTAATTGCGCTACTCTTTTTGACATGTACATAGGCTTTCCATTGTGCCGGTGGCGCGCCTTTATGGTATTTGTCCGCCGGTTGCAAAAAGAATCTTGTACTTGATTTGGAGTTTCTTTTCTTGCCTTTATTTTTACACCCTTTAAAAGTCATACTTTTATCACGGTGAGTGGCATTGATCAGATTACGCTGGTTCACTTGTCCGACATTTAGCAGCTTATCGTCTTTAAAACAGGTGCCTTTATTTTCATACCTCAGTTGCACTCTTTTTAAATACCAGTCCACGTTAGCAGGTCTTGTCCAATCGACGTTGCTTGGTGGTAATCTAACTTCAGGTGCGTGAATAGCCGCTAACCGTTGCTCAAAAATATCATCAATTCCATCGCCATCTAAATCTTTAGGGTCGTCTCTGTGGTCTCTAACGACTGATTCATTTCGATGATCTCTAACCGTTGATTTGCTTCTATGATCCCTTACGGTTGTTTTCCCATAAGTGTTAGTTGATAAAAACAAAACCGTTATTATGAAAGCATACTGATAGAAATTACCCATACTATTTATCACTTGCGATCCTCCTTTGAATTATATTGTTATTCACAGGCGGTGACTAAGACCAATTGTCCTGATCCCAGACCATACTATCCCAGTTACTTGACGCTGCTGGCGGTGGT
>CAZKUH010000055.1:0-9281 GCA_964555895.1 uncultured Enterobacterales bacterium | reverse complement strand
GGTGAGGTATTACCGGGTATTATACGTCAGGTAGTTGAGCAATTGGTGACCGTAGATTTTAACCATCCGTTAGCCGGGGAGGCCATTACCTTCGATATTGAAGTGTTGAAGATCCACCCGGCAACGCGTGCTGAGTCGGGACAGGGCATCATTAACACCCAAATGACCTGACAAAACCAGGAGCGATGATATTTGAAACAACCATTGGAAATACATCTCGCTAATCCTCGCGGTTTTTGTGCCGGAGTTGATCGCGCCATTGAAATAGTTAATCGTGCCATTGATATGTTCGGTGCGCCTATTTTTGTCAAGCATGAAGTGGTTCACAATCGCTATGTGGTTGATGGTCTGCGGAAAAAAGGTGCGGTATTTATTGAACAATTGAGTGAAGTTCCGGATGCAGCCACGCTTATATTTAGTGCCCACGGTGTTTCACAAGCTGTCAGAATGGCAGCAAAAACCCGTGGACTTAAAGTGTTTGATGCAACTTGTCCGCTAGTGACCAAAGTCCATATGGAAGTCACCAGGATCGCCAGAAAAGGTCATGAATGTATTCTTATTGGCCATAAAGGTCACCCGGAAGTTGAAGGTACCATGGGACAATATGACAATGCGCAAGCCGGGATCTATCTGATTGAAAATGTCGCTGATGTCGGTCTGTTGACACCAAAAAATGCCACAAAGTTACATTATGTGAGTCAAACAACGCTGTCTGTTGATGATACCAGTAACATCATTGCGGCCCTAAAAATTCAGTTCCCGTTGATCCAGGGGCCAAAGAAGGATGATATTTGTTATGCCACACAAAATCGACAGGATTCGGTAAGAGAGTTGGCGGGGTTCTGTGATTTAGTCCTGGTAGTCGGCTCTGAGGCCAGTTCTAATTCCAACCGGTTGAAAGAATTATCTATTTATTGCGGCACCCCGGCTCATTTAATAGATGCTGAGGATGAAATACTACCGGAATGGCTTGTGGGTGTTAGGCATATTGGTGTTACCGCCGGGGCTTCTGCACCCGAAATACTGGTAGAAAATGTCGTCGCCAGGCTTGAAAAATTGGGGGGAACTTTTGTCAGGGAAATGCAAGGGAGGAAAGAAAGTATCGTCTTTGCGCTTCCTGCCCAATTAAGATAGCTTGCTGTTGTCAGAAAATTTCTCAAACAGTCGTTTTTGCGCAAGAACAGGACGGGGAGGATGTTCCTGTGCAGGATATTGCGCTATTTCAGAATGAGAACCTGTTCACATTGTAGTTATTTGCAGACCATTTATCGGTTTTTGAACCTCGCATGTCGGAGGTTATTTGCAAAACCTGTGATTGACTACGATAGTGTAGACAGGAAAAAGCATCTTTTAAAGAATTTGTACATTGCCGCCTGGTTTTATGCTTTTACTGGAAGGTAAATGTTATGTAAGCCCAAAAGATTAAATATGGAGACGGGAATTATGTCATCACCAGCTATTTGCAAAAAATCAATCTGGAATAAATTTTTAGTGGTCTTGGCCACCGCCAGCTATATCTCATTATCGGTGGGTTTGGTTCAAGCAGATGATACCGAGATCTATGTGGCTAATTCCACCATTAACCCGAGCCAACCGAATATTTTGTTTCTCATGGATACTTCCGGTTCGATGAATTTACCACCGGTGAGTGGTGGTGCCAAAAAAATTGATCAGATGAAACTGGCACTGACGTCTTTACTGGATAGTCTCAAAGGGGTGAATGTTGGCTTGATGCGCTTTACTGCTTATCAGACACAAAATGTCTATGAAGCCGGTGGTCCTATACTGTATCCCGTGCGTGATATTGATGCCGGTGTCGATCCGCTGGTTATCGCCCGGGTGAATCGTTCCAGTGATGATGGTATTGAAACACCCTCCGGTGGCATCAGACTGGGCGATAAGCGTATTTCGATGGTGAACGATTATGTGGATTGTACGGGATGTCGAATTACTACATCTGAGGCATTAACGGGCACAGATAATATTCTTGTGGGTATCAGTACCAATCAGGCAACAGCCACGCTGGGTGACAATGATAATGCTCTTGGCTTAAGGTTCCAGGTCAATGTGCCCAAGAACGCCAAGATTTTTTCTGCAAAAATTATTTTCACTGGTCGAGCTAATGACGGTTCTGCTAAATACTTAGAACCTTTGAGTCTGGATACCTGGTGGCAACAGGGTAACTATTCTTCCAGACCGGATCCGTCGCCGTTTACCAATGGCTCTTCCATTGATTCCGGACGGACTTATCATGGGCATCAAAGTTGGTACAATGTCCCCAAATTCAATAATAATGTTGAATATGCCAGAGACGTGAAATGGTCAATCGACTGGAGTTCCGCTAGATCGGGTTGGCAATCCGGCGATCATATCGTCTATAAATTTCAACGCAAAAAGAATTTTTATGATAACAGTTGTACCGCAAATTGCGGACCTCCAGCGCAAATATGGATCCCTGATTTTCAGCCACCGGCAATACCACAACCGGATAATTGTGCTGCGCCTGTTTGTACTAATCAGGTCACTAACTGTGCACCAGCTCCCCAGGTTGTGTTGGTTCCAGGCTATCAGCCGGCGGATATCCCTCAGCCTGACAGTTGTGCGCCGCCGGTTTGTAATAACTGCCCGGCACCTAATATTTTATTGACACCGGGTTATCAACCGGCGCCCATACCGCAACCGGATACCTGTATCTCAGACGGCGAAGGCGGACAAATTTGTACGCCAAATCCTGATATCATCCCACCATATGTTCCCGATGTATTTGGCCCTGATCCTGCTTTTGTCGCCACTTATGATGCGGCAGTTTGTACAGCACAGCCGCCCATCACCCCTCCCTATGTGGATCCGGTGATGGGACATGATCCTAATTGGCCACCGCCAACTTATGCGGCCCCGGTCTGTACAGCGGTTCCGGATGTTATTCCACCGTTAGTACCAGGACATTGGGTAAACGATCCGAATGCACCTACCCCTGTTTATAAAAATGTCTGGACTTATCCACCCAATGCCGCCATTCGTGATGCTTTTGGCCTGGCTGGTGGACCGCCTCCCCGACTTGAAATAGTCTGGTTGCCGAATAAGTCTGATCAAACGGTTGCTATACGTTTTGATGAAGTCCATGTACCACAGGGTGCTACTATCACCAGCGCATTTCTGGATTTTTCGACAGAATCAGGCAGTGCTTCAACCAGTCTGGATATCTATGCTGAAAAATCAGTGGATTCTGCTACTTTGAGTACGACTAAATTCGATATCAGCTCACGCCCACGGACTTCAAGTTGGGTAAACTGGGATAGTATTGTCAATTGGGGCAGTGGAGTGACTGATCGCAAAACTTCACCCAATTTGAAATCGATAGTACAAGAAGTGGTTAATCAAAGTGGCTGGTGTGCCGGCAAACCGATGACCTTTATCATTAAAGGCGATACCACCGGTAAAAGGCGATTTAGAACCTGGGATAATAACCGTACAGAATATGGTCGTATGCCAATTTTAAGAGTTCGTTATGATGAACAGAGTGCGGTTGGTGGATGTAATGCGACCAAAGTGGTGTCTAAAATTGCCAATAATAATGATGATGGTGAAGAAAATAAAACCAGTACCGGTTATAACACCACGTCAAGTGTATTGGATTCCACCAACTATATTGGTTTACGTTTTCAAAATATCGCTATTCCACAAGGCGCTACTATCACCAACGCTTATATCAGAATGACATCCAGATCCAATCGGTCGGGTGGTCAAACGCGGCTTATTAGAGGTTTAGCTGCAGATGATGCGCCGCCCTGGGTGGCCGCTGCCGGTTTCCTGGCCGCTGCACCTAAAACGGCGGCTTCCTCTAGCTGGACCCACCCCTACTGGTCATATTTGAAAGCGCTTCGCTCATCAGATATCAGTAATGTTATTCAGGAAATAGTCAACCGTGGCGGTTGGAATTCGGGTAATTCGTTATCTTTAATACTCGATCCAACCAGCTCAAATTATAAAGCTTATGCAGGAAACGACAGCTTGAGAAAGCCAGAATTGGTAGTTTCCTACGCCGCACCATTTAAGCTGGGTACACGAACTGTGCGGGATGAACTCAAATATCTGGTAGCAGGTTTAACTGCACAGGGCGCGACGCCGATAAGTGGTGCTATGGCGGAGGCCGCATCGTATTATCGTGGAGAAGATGCCTATTATGGCGTCAACCGTGGTTTTGCCCCGAATGATTCACAGCGGCGATATTATCGAACCAGTCATCCTGATTCCTATACTGGTGGTACAGACGTGCTTCCAAAAGGTTGTTATGATCGGGAATCCAGTGTTTATCAATGTCAGGGTGAAGAGATCACGGGTACACCCAAATATGTGAGCCCTATCTCTGATATTTGTCAAACCAATAATATCGTTTTACTTTCAGATGGTACTCCAAACACCAGCTTCCCGTCGGCTAAGAACATGATTGATCCACTTATTGTTGGAAACAGTAATGTTAATGATGGTTTTGTCGGCTATCCAGCAGGTTGTGCGACGGCACTTGATGGTAAGGATTGTAGTTTGAAACTGGCTGAAGCCATGGCAAATGAAGATCAGGAAACCGCATTTTTTAATGGTATACAAAACATTAGAACCCATACCATTGGTTTTGATTTGTCTGCCGGTGGTCCGGCTGCCGCTTTCCTTGAAGCGCTTGCTACTGCAGGTAGGGGTAGCGCTTATAGCGCCAATAATGCTTCAGGGTTAACCACTGTGTTTGATACGATTATCAAGAGCTTGCAAAGAGAATCACGGTCGTTTGTTTCTGCCGGTGTGTCGGTGAATCAGGCGAATCGTTTGATCCATCAAAACGAACTCTATTTTGCACTGTTTCAGCCAGATACGGATACCACCTGGCCGGGTAACTTGAAACGTTACAAGTTGCTTAATGGGCAAGTCGTTGATGTTAATGATACTAATGCCGTAACATCTGCTGGTCGCTTTAAAGATACTGCGAGAAGTTTCTGGTCTAATGCTGTCGATGGTGATGGCGTGGATCTCGGTGGCGCAGCTTCCCGACTTACCACTACACGTTCGGTTTTTACCAATATAACCAGTGATCCCATTACTGATTTGAAAAATCGTGTGCAAGAAAGCAATGTGAATATCAAGGATGTAGATTTAAATGCGATTGATGCCTTAGATAGAACCGATATTCTACGATGGGCAAGAGGTTTAGATGATACCAACGGTGGTGTTGCCAGGAAAGAAATGGGTGATCCGCTTCATTCAAGACCTATTGTGGTCAATTATCCTGGTAATAACTCTGTGGTCTTTATTGGTACCAACCATGGTTACCTACATGCTATTTCAACCACTACCGGTGATGAAAACTGGTCCTTTATCCCTAAGTCGTTACTGGGTAATTTAACCGTATTCCAAAAGAATTCAGTCGTTGCTTCCCACGTTTATGGTATGGATGGCAATATCACTTTCTATCATAATGATATCAATAAAAATTCTGTGATTGATGCGGGGGAAACCGCTATGCTTTATGTTGGCATGCGTCGTGGTGGCAGAAATTATTACGCCTTTGATATCAGCAACTCTACCGCGCCGGTGTTGAAATTCATCATCAAAGGTGGTGTTGGTGCTTATGCTGAATTGGGACAAACTTGGTCAAAAATGACAGTAGGAAAAATTCGCTTCAACGGTGCAGACAAATTGGTGGCGGTTTTTGGCGGTGGTTATGACACCAACCAAGACAACATTGGACCTCACAGCATTGATGGGGTTGGGCGTACCGTGTTTATTGCAAACGCATTAACAGGCGATATGTTGTGGAGTGCCCGGGCAAATGCCAAGGATCCAGTCGTTGGTACTTCGGCCGTTAATAATCTTACCAACAGTATTCCCGCAGATATTAAAGCGGTCGATTTATCCGGCTCGGGTTATATAGAACATCTTTATGTCTCGGATACTGCGGGTCAAATATTCCGCTTTGATATTGATAATGCCGGCAATAGCGGGGCTGCAAATTTGGCCATTGGAGGAAGGCTTGCCAACTTACAAACAGGCGCTGCCACCGAATTTAACAATCGTCGTTTCTATTACGCACCCGATGTCGCGGCTGTTAAACGACCCAGTTATGAAGATTTTATCGCAGTGAGTGTGGGTTCCGGTTACCGTGCACATCCGGTGTCTAATGGTACAAATGATAAATTTTATGTCATCCGTGATACCTGGGTACTGAAGAATAAATCATTTCCAGCAATTACTGGAACGCCTCGAGATTTGACAGAGAATGATCTTCAGGATGTAACCAATACCATCGGCGATACTAATGGCGACGGTATCAGTGATGCATTAGCACTGATTGAAAACATCGGAGCGCCTAAATATGGTTGGTATATTGATTTCTTGCAAACTGGCGAAAAGGTGCTGGCAGAATCGGTTACCTTTGACAACAAAGTGATTGCGACGACCTATAAACCGCAACTTGCTGGCGCTGGCACGGGTATTTGTGCTGCACCAGAAGGTAGTTCTCGTGCTTATGTGATGAATATTCTTGATGGTACTCCCAATATAGATACCAACACTGATGGCGACCTGTTAGATTTAACGACAGGGCCTGGTAATACCACAGTTTGCGGCGATCGATGTAAGGAAATTGGTCGTGGTATTCCACCCAGTGGTTTGGTGTTATTTGAACCTGATGGCGCGACTATCTGTTTTGGTACGCAATGTTTTGTCAGTGTACTGTCATCGAAGGGTCAGAGACTCCAGCGGGTTAAATGGCGTCGCAGAGATGGACCCTAATATTTGATAGTCTAAATGCACTAGGTGATCTAGCGGATTAACTAGTGCATTTCGGGCGCTTTGTGAACAAATATGGTAAATGGAACTGTTTGTCTCATGACTGAACGATGTGCTTGTAAGGTTTCACGGCCAGTGGTTATGAAAATAACTATTTTGCAAATTCTTGTCTATAATTAGAGGATAATTATTATAGTGATAATATCCAACGCGCAAAGGGAAGATTTCAAGAGAAATTATGAAACGATATTTTGATAGTCAGTCACCCCACCATTTTTTAACTTTCAGGCAGGTTGAGAAAAAGAATCAGCTTGGCTTTACCTTGATTGAATTACTCATTACCACGGCTATTGTCGCCATTTTGATGACTGTGGCATTACCCGCAGTCAGTGATTTTATCAAAGACGGACGATTGACGACCCAGTCTAATGAGTTTGTGCAAACTATCCGTATCGCACGGGCAGAGGCGATTAAAAGACAAAACAATATTGACCTGGTTAAAAAAGCAGCAGGCTGGACTGCGGGTTGGGAGGTACAGGATAATGTTGCGGGAGGCGGTCTGTTGAAAGAACGCTCTAGTCAAACGGGTATATTATCAGCCTCGGCAACAGCGAATAAATTAACATTTTCTGCATCAGGTATTCGTACCGTGACCACGGATTTTGTAATAAAATTTTGTGATGATCGCTCTAAAGGTCGACGAATCAAAATTAAGGGACTTATCGGGATCTCAAGCGTGTGCTGGATAGGATACCCTGGACGAGCTCAAAACTGTACCACGGATAATAATTGTGGTTAACCCTCAAGCGCTGTAATTTTCGAATGAAAAGAAGGCAATATAGAGATATTTTCAAGATGAAAATGAAACTAAAACATGCAGGTTTTACCCTGATTGAAATATTAATCGCCGTTTTAATTTTGGCTGTGGGGTTACTGGGTTTTGCCGCGTTACAGATATCTGCTGTTAGTGCAGGGCAGGAAAGTTACTTCAGATCACAGGCGTTAATTATTGCTGAAAGTTTGGCTGATAGAATTCGTGCCAATCGTGATTATGCTCGCTGGGACAGTCGGGCGACTTTAGCGGCAGCGGGTGTTGTTGACCAAAATTTATATGGTATTCCGAGTGGTACTATCTATACTTGTGCTGCTGCGCCAGTACCTTTTTGTGCTGATAATGAGGGAACAAATGCTACCATTTGTACGGAGCAGCAATTAGCCGCATTCGATGTTTATCAAAGTTGTCTTGATGCGCAGGAATTGTTGCAAGGTACGCCGGGTGGAAGAGTCACTGTTACCTGTACTGATGTGAATGAAACCATTGCCGCGTTAGCCAATAAACCCAACCCCTACAAAGGGCTTAACCACCCTAATTTTTTAGGAACGCCGGCAATTTTAAATGGCCCTGATAACGATGCTTGCTCCCCCGGATCGCGTTATTCAATTTTTGTTGGATGGGAAGCTAATACTGTCAGACAAGATACCGGCGAGCTTTCTCAATCTCTTTCAGCGCGTTGTCAGGCTGCACCACCGGCTGGTCCTGGATTCCCTGCAGGAATACAATGCGTTATGTTGGAGCTGATCCCATGAAAAAATCACAAATTTATTCCCCATCAAGAATTTTATTAGCCCGACAAAAAGGATTTACGCTGATTGAATTAATGATAGCCGCCTTATTGGGTATTATTTTGTTAGGCGGCATGATCCAGATATTTATCGGTTCATCACAAACTTTTCGCGTGCAACGGGCGATAGCTGAAGTGCAGGATAAAGGCCGCACAGCCATGGATTTTATCAGTAGAGAAATAGAAAATGCGGGCTTTGGCGGTAATGGTTTGGTGTCTAGTGCATTTGCAACATTATCACAAAATGTTGTGTTTACCGGGGGAACCAGCAATGGAACAGGTGCTGGCAACAATGATGTGATCCGTATTCAGTATACTGGTAATAGAGATTGTACTGGCGCCAATATAGCGGCACCTTTTCTGGTGGTTAATACCTTTGATGTTAATGCAGGTGAGCTTCGCTGTAATGGTCAGCCATTAATCAATGGGCTGGAATCTTTCCAGGTGCTTTATGGGGTTGATAGTAATAATGATAGTTTTGTCGATCAATACCAGACCGCTAACAGAGTGATAGCAACGGCTAATCAGGGAAATGTTATCGCCGTGCGCATAGGCATGATTGTGGCATCAGATAGTGCGCGTGTTTTTTCCAATGATGTTTCGCAAAACATCAAGATTTTAGATGAAGTGGCTTTAACCAAAAATGATCGTCGTTTGAGAAGAAAATTTACCTCTACGACTATGTTGGCCAACAGGCCTTAAGGTATATCTATGAAAAAGATAAAAGCAGGATTTGAACTTGAAATATTACCAGTCAGGCAGCAAGGTAGTGTTTTATTAATGAGTTTAATTATTTTACTCGTGCTCACAATTTTAGGGTTGAGTGCGCTTACCGGCAGTACCAATCAGGAACAAATTTCATCAAATATCCAGCAGGCCAAG
>CAZKUH010000054.1:0-9300 GCA_964555895.1 uncultured Enterobacterales bacterium | reverse complement strand
AGACTGATAATTCTTTAGATAAAAATGGACAGTGAATATGTCATTAATTCTTGATGCGATAAAAAAATCTGAAAGAGAAAGACGCCAACAGGAAATTCCAGATCTTTCGTCTGATCATAATGCATACAACTCGACTGCGGTTAAAACTAAATGGTCAAATTTTATCATCTTGTCATTGCTGATTTTGTTAAGCTTTTTTGGCTATCAGTGGCTGGTGGATAGAGATAATAACAGTCCAGTTAAAGCGCTTGTAATCCCTGATAATATTGGCAGCGTTGCGCGTAAAAAAAATAAATTGCTAGAACCCGAGGTGTCGCAAAAAAAATATAAAGCTATTGCCAAAAACAAACCATTGGTAACAAGGGCTGAAATTAAACAGCAGTTGAAAATAAATCATTTGCAGCAAAATAAAAAAAATAACCATCCACTAATCCCAGCAAAAGATAGAATAGGTAATAATAAAATAAAAAGCCAAGCTGTTTTTAAGCCTAATCGGCAGTTGAAACACGTCGGTAACAGGTCTAAAAAATCTGGCGTTATCTCAAATGTTGGTGCGGTAATAACAATTGAAAAATTGCCAATTGCACTGCTGAAAAAAATTCCAGATTTGAAATATTCCAGCCACATTTACACTGGTGATAGTGCGACCAGTTTTGTCGTCATCAATACGAAAATTCTGGGCGTTGGTGAATCATTGAATGATATTGTTTCAATCGCTGAGATTGATGAAGATGGCGTGGTACTTTTGATCTCAAATAAAAAGGTTTGGCTCGAGAAGCTTCAAAGTTGGAAAAAATAATGCGCAAATCTTTTAAAAAAACCAAAATATTCTTCACCATGCTTATTGTCGTAATGATTGGTATTGGTATTTGGTTGCCGAATTATCTGATACTTGAAAAGGGTGTGAATTTATCAGCTAACAGTGCAGATGTTTTTAAGTGCTTGACCCGGAGTGCAAACTGGTCTGAATGGGGAGCAAGTTGGGCTGAAACCCCTGCGGTTTTTGAAATCAGGCAGCAGATATTTTTGCCGCAGTTAGGCTTTGCACAAGCCGCCGTGATCAAAGATATTGTGAATAATGAATACCTCAACTTGCAAGGGGAAAACAGCAGTCTTTCTTTTGTATTAGAAGATGAAGACCAACAAACGTGGTTATCCATGACCTTGGAAGAAAAGTTAGGTAACAACCCATTAAAAAAACTTAGCCGCCATTTTTTTAATGCCACTTCAGTGGCTCAATTGACTCGGTTGCTAGCACAAATATCCAAGACCTGCCAAGCAAGAAAGTGATGCGCCTGACCTTGGTCCTTGTTAAAGGTTGCGATTTTATTCGACTTATTATGTGAATATTGCCTTTTTAATCTGCTATTCATCAATTACTATCTACATTGTCAAAATTTTCATTTATTCAATAGAATAAAAATAATACTATTTTCAAGGAGTTAATTGTGAGTCGGAAAACAGTTATTGCATTATTGGTTGGTGTGAGTGTGACCCTTTCCGGGGTGAATTTGCAAAGTAAACCACTATATTCCTCATTATTTACAGTATCGAAGCAAGGGGAAAGTGTTCAGAAAAAAAATTCTAATAAAAAAATAAAAAGCTTTGTCCGCAGTCATTTACCCCAAAAAATTGATTTGGATGAGACGCTCATCGGGGTTCATACCTATATCGTTCGCTTAAAAGACCAACCTATTGCCAGCTATGATGGACATATTGCCGGTTATCAAGCGACACGTTTGGATCCCAAAGCCTCAAAACGGTTACAGAAAGCCGCTTCGGGTAGCCGAATTAAGGCGCCTCGAATAGATTTCTCGTCTTCGAAGGTGAAATCTTATTCTAGTTACCTGGATGCTAGGCAAGCTGAGATATCGAGTCAAATAAGCAAGATTATTAGAGGTAATGTTAAAACTGTCGCGACTTTCAAAAATGCCATTAATGGGTTGGCGCTTAAATTAACGCCTCAGCAAGCTAAAGAAATTTCCCGACTGGAAGGTGTTGCATTTGTTGAAGTCGAAAGAAGATTCTTTCTCAATACGGATAGAGGCCCAATATTGATCGGTGCACCAAATGTCTGGGACGGCACTGCAACCGGTGTTTCAGCAATGGGTGAAGGTGTCATCATCGGTATGATCGATACTGGAATTAACACAGATAACCCATCTTTTGCCGCTGTTGGTGGCGATGGTTATGTTCATACCAACCCTAAAACAGGTTATGTTGGTGATTGTGCCACAGCTTTCCCTGCGCTATGTAACGATAAACTGATCGGTGTACGGAGCTATCCCTCAATTACCGATGATTATGCGGATACTGCTGTATTTGGTGCTACACCACCCGCAGCAAATGGTGAAGACTATAATGGTCACGGTTCTCATACTGCAAGTACTGCAGGTGGCAATATTTTACTCAATGTTGATTTGCTCGACCCTGAAAGTACCGTCGAAGGTCATGGGGTAAATTCATCAGGCTTCAAATTTGCACAAATTTCAGGCGTAGCGCCTCATGCCAATATCATCGCCTATCAAGTTTGTTCCCCTGGCAATACCGGAGATACTTATGTGGGCTGTGGTGGTACGGCCATTATTGCTGCAATTAATGATGCTATTGGTGATGGCGTTGATGTGATTAACTTTTCCATTGGTGGCGATAGCCCTTTTAATCCTTGGACAAGTACTCAGGAACTGGCGTTTTTATCGGCACAAGATGCCGGTATCTTTGTTGCTACTTCAGCAGGAAATAGTGGCCCTGGTGCTGCAACCGCCTTTAAACCCTCGGCATGGTATACCGCAGTCGCAGCTTCTACTCATGGCCGGACGTTGGATAGATCCTTTGTTTTTGGTGGTGTTTCCTATACTTTTGCATCGAGTACAGGTCCTGCATTTTCGACCAGTATCAGTGCACCGGTTATTTATGCCGGTGATGTGGATGCGGCGAATTTTGAAGGTTGTAACGCCTTTGCAGCGGCCAGCTTTACTAATTCGATTGCTTTGATTAAAAGAGGGACTTGTAATTTTGTTGATAAAATCAATAATGCCGCCACAGCGGGAGCGGTAGCGGTCGTTGTTTATAATCACGAAGCCGGCGCAGAAAATCTGATTATTATGGGTGGTTTAGAAAGCACAGCTATACCTTCGGTGTTTATTACTAACTCAAATGGCTTCGCTATTATCAATGCTTTGGCCACAACACCCGGTATGTCCGGCACCATCGATTCACAGTTTACTTTGAATATTGGCCCCTTTGATAATATGGCAAGTTTCTCTTCCAGAGGTCCGGGGACTACTGTTCCAGATGTTATGGTACCTCAGGTTTCAGCACCAGGTGTAGCGATTTATGCGGCTTTTGCTGATCAACAATTTGGCCATGATGTGAGTGCTGTAGCAACGGCAGATTTTGCTTTTTTACAAGGTACCTCAATGGCGAGTCCAAACGTAGCAGGGGCTGGTGCATTAGTAAAATCAGCGCAGCCAAGTTGGACGCCAGATAATATTCGTTCGGCACTCATGATGACGGCAACCACTGATATGCGAAAAGAAGATGGCGTTACGCCAGCTGATCTTTTCGACCGTGGATCTGGCCGTATTCGAGTTGATTTAGCGAGTCAATCTGGGTTAGTGATGAACGAAACCAAAGTAAACTATCTTGCCGCTGACCCGGCAGTTGGTGGTGATGTTAAAACATTGAATATACCCAGCATGGGTAATGTTGAATGTCGCTTAAGTTGTAGTTGGACTCGTACAGTTACAGCAACCAAAACCGCCACATGGAATACCAGTACTTCGGTCACAACCAGCGGTTTCGCAGTGACTGTGTCTCCGGCAAGTTTCACTTTAAATGCCGGGGCTTCCCAGATATTAACCATTACTGCGGATGTGACTAATATAACTCTTGGAAAATATGCTTTTGGCAAGGTGCTATTAACGCCTACCAATAGCGCCATTCCGACAGCACATTTACCTGTATTTGCTCGTCCTTTCACCAGTAATTTACCCAAACGAATCGATGTTAATGCCAGACGAAACAGTAGTTCTCAGCTGGTCAAGAACATCGAAGCACTTGGGATCACGGCTTTTACTTCTCGCGTGTTCGGCTTGAACAAAGCAACAGTTGAAAATGGCTCTTTAGCTGTAGATTCCAATAATTCATCGCCTTTTGATGATCTCACCGATGGTGTCATGGTTAAATTTATTAATATTGCCTCGGCGTCAAAATTTTTGTTAGCCAAGACAGCGAATTCCAGCGCAAAAGATCTCGATCTTTATGTGGGGTTAGATGCAAACGGCAATAATCTCGCTGAATTAAGTGAATTACTTTGTGCCTCGACATCCGCTACCGCAGATGAAATTTGTGAAATACCGAATATTGCTGCAGGTAATTATTGGGTATTGGTACAAAATTGGGATGGTTCAACTGCCGCAGTCGATACTTTCGAATTAACCACCGGGTTTGTCGGGAATGCTGATAGTGGCAATTTGCTAGTGAATGGACCACAGTCAGTGACACAATTTACCCCTTTTGATATTCGCCTGTTATGGAATGATCAAATGCAAAAAGGAGATGTCTTCCTCGGCGCTTTTGATTTGGGTAGCGATGCTGCTAATCCTGGTAATCTGGGATCTTCAGTGGTCGTTGTCAGTCGACTTGCGGATGATGTCGGCATCGCTGTTGATAATACCAATCCCAGTGTTGGTGATGTCTTGAATTTCACCGTGACGGTGGCTGCCAATAGTACTCTTGAAGACATCAATTATGCGATTAATGCCACTGTCCCTGCCGGCTTGACGCTGGATGAAACTTCCGTTGCTGTGACTAAAGGTACGGTTTCTACTACGGCCACGGGCTTTAGCTGGGCTGTATTGGCTACAGTTACCAATGCATCTGTGGAGACATTAAGTTATTCTGCGAGCATAGATAATTCGGCTTTAGGCGCTCAATTGGCACAAGTGGTAACTGTTCTGCCTGATACACTAGGGGCAAATGCTGAGAATGTTTCTGTCGCTTTTAAAGTTAAAGGAAACATAACCCTTGCCACTATTACTGATATGACCACAGTGGTAAATGAGGCGCTTACAGCTATTGTTGTGAACTACACCGATGCTGATACCGTTGCTAATACCATTACTGTAACAGCGACTAATGGCACAGCGAGTAATATTAGTGGAAATACCTCGGGTTCAACTTTTGATCTGACACCTGCGGCGGATTTCGTTGGTAATATGCTGGTCACAGTGACCGTAACGGATAATAATAATGCGCAAGATTCGACCAGTAGCAGTTTTAATGTCACGGTATTAACCGCAAATACCCCACCGAATGTAGTAATAAAAGTGCCAACCTCGGTAACTCAAGGTGTTAATTCGGTAGTGCTTGATGGTAGTGGGACAACGGATGCTGAAAATGATACTTTAAGTTACAGCTGGGTGCAGACAGTTGGCACAACCATGAAGATAAATAACAGTACCAACGCAGTGGCGAATATCAATGCCAATGATTTAGTGGTGGGACAATTTGTTGTCGAATTGAGAGTGAGTGATGGTCGCTCTACCAGTATAGTGAGTGCAACAATTACGGTTAATCCGAAAGCTACACCCAAACCGCCGTCAAGTGGCGGTGGTGGCGGTGGATCCATTGGTTGGCTATTATTGTTATTACCACTGATGCGATTGAAGAAACGTTCATCCTGATCTATTAAGGATGCAAAGAAAAACAAGGGAGCCTGAAGCTCCCTTGTTTTTTTAACTAAAAAAGTCACAGACTTTATCGCTTCATCTCCAGAGGGCTGGCTAAGAAGTTCAATTTCTTTTGTTCGTCATGAATATTCTCTTGCAGTTCCGGCAAATTCTTCATACACTCAGACATATTAAATAAAAGACAGATAGCAGAAATGACAATCCACATGAGTATGATGACAATGACCACTACAACAGGCTATATTTTAGCGCCGGGTTGATATTTCTTGTCTTTTTGTATCTCAAACCCGCAGCCGAAAAACTGCGGGTTTTTTGTTTGGCCAGTGGCAGGTTGAATCCTGTCAGAAGTAAAATTTAGTAACGACGTGAATTTAATTCGGAGTTGATGATGAAGGTTTTAAAGTTTGGCGGGACTTCCTTAAAAGATGCAGCAAGATTTTTGGCTGTTGCAAAAATTATTTGTGGGCGAAACAAGGAAGGTATAATTAGCAAAGCCGTTGTGCTGTCTGCACCGGCGACGGTGACCAATCGTTTGCTGGCCGCGATTAAAACTGCTGAAAATACAGAAGATTTTCAACAAGAAATTGCAGCTTTAAAAAAATTCTTCGATAATCTTATAGATGAATTAATGAGGCTTTGTTTGCAAGAAGAAGCTTTGCCTGAAGACGCGATATTGGCGAGTAGCTTAATGGAGGATGTTGCGGGTGTTTTTTTACAAATAACACAATTATTAAAAGGTGTTTCTTTGCTCAAACAATGTCCTGAAGATGTTTACGCACAGATTATTAGTAGTGGAGAACGTTTGAGTATTCTGCTCATGGCGGCGATATTGACAGCCAAAGGCTACGGAGTGAGTCAATTAGATCCTTTACAGATTTTGCTGGCAGAAGGTGATCCTCTAGAAGCCGTGATAAATTTGCAAAAAAGTAAAGCTGCCTTTCAACTGAAAATAGAGGACCATTTGATTTATCTGATGCCCGGATTCATGGCAAAAAATAACAAAGGTAAAACCGTGCTACTGGGGCGTAATGGTTCGGATTATTCGGCCACGGCATTAGCGGTACTGCTCAAAGCTGAACAATGTGAAATTTGGACAGATGTTGATGGTATCTATAATTGCGATCCCAACCTGGTCACAGATGCTAATTTACTGCATACCTTGAGTTATCAGGAAGCCATGGAGCTATCCTACTTTGGTGCAAAAGTGCTACATCCTAAAACTATTACCCCCATTTTGCAGTATGAAATTCCCTGTCTTATAAAAAATACCAATAATCCGTCGGGGTGTGGAACACTCATTAGTCAAAACAGTGTTATCAGGCAGGAGAAAGTAAAAGCCATCTCTCAGCTTTCAGATATTACCATGGTGAATATTGCCGGATCAGGGTTGAAGGGTATGGTCGGCATGGCGGGTCGTATTTTTTCCTGTTTGTCGCGCGCCGGTATTTCTATTATTTTGATTACACAGTCTTCCTCTGAATACAGTATTAGTTTGTCTATACACACTAAAAACCAGGAACTGGCAGCAGAAACATTACAGCAGGAGTTCCATCTGGAACTGGAAAAACAATTATTACAACCTTTGGAGTTTATTGACGAGCTGACCATTGTCTCTTTAATTGGTGATGGTATGCACCGTGCGAAAGGGGTATCTGGCAAGTTTTTAAGTGCACTGGCTGATGCTTCGATTAATATTATAGCCATAGCCCAGGGCTCATCTGAACGTTCAATTTCGGTGGTGGTGAACGCTGCCAAAGCAGAAGCTGCGGTAACTAAATGTCACGAACAATTTTTTAATTCCATGAGATATATTGATCTTTTCTTGTTAGGGTGTGGTGGCGTGGGTGCCGAATTATTACGACAAATTCATCAACAGCAATCGGTGCTGGAAAAAAATCATATTGGCATTCGGGTTTGTGGTATTGCCAATAGTAAAAAATTATTGAGCAATGGAAAAGGGATTGATTTAAGTTGTTGGAAAAATAATTTACAGAAAAGTGAAGAGAAATTTACATTAGCAGGGATCACGGCGCTGGTTGAAGATAATCAATTAATTAATCCACTCATTGTTGACTGTACCAGTAATGAAGATATTGCAGGATGTTATGTGGATTTTCTTTCGGCTGGATTTCATGTGGTAGCGGCAAATAAAAAAGCTAACACTAAATCTTTTGCCTACTACCAGCAAATGAGAGTATGTGCTTTGGAAAACAGGCGAAAATTTCTATATGATACAAATGTAGGGGCTGGATTGCCGGTTATAGATAATTTGAAAAATCTCATTTTAGCCGGAGATAAATTGAAAAAATTTAACGGCATTCTTTCTGGTTCTCTCTCGTATATTTTCGGCGAGTTAGATGAGGGTAAATTATTTTCAGAAGTCACTTTAAATGCCAAAGAAAAGGGATTTACTGAGCCCGATCCGAGAGATGATCTGAGCGGTATGGATGTGGCGAGAAAATTATTGATATTGGCTAGAGAAGCGGGTTTAAAACTTGAGCTGGAAGATATTGAAATCCAGTCTGCGCTACCAGAAAATTTTCCCATTGAAGGTGATATTAATGACTTTATGCAACGATTGCCGGAAGTTGATAGTCATTATAAAGAAAAGATTTCAGTTGCCGCAAAAACAGCCAAAGTGCTTCGTTATGTAGGTTCTATTGAAGGTGATAAATGCAAAGTTTCTATTAAACAGATCGATGAATCTGATCCGCTGTATAAAGTAAAAGATGGTGAAAATGCCTTGGCATTTTATAGCCGTTATTACAATCCTATACCACTGGTACTCAGAGGTTATGGTGCGGGAGCAGCGGTTACTGCTGCCGGTGTCTATTCTGATGTAATGAAAATATTACTTTAAAGTCTAGGGTTTGTTGACTGGATGTGCGGTAAATTTGACGTTGGTAATAAAAGTTTCCAGTCAAGTTTGTCTTTGAGTAATTCTCGAGGTAAATTATTTTTTAAGCGTCCAGAAATTGCGCGAGTGATACCGACAGGCATATTTTCATAGATGATAATGCAATCACCATTCAGTTGATGCTGGTCTGTCATTAAATCTTTTCCCAAGTAAATATTTTGAAGTTGCTGCAATGAAATATGGAAAATATTTTTCAAAAAATATTGCCCAAAAACGATGCAAAATTCGTGAGAGAGGCGTATGTGTAACTTCTTTTTGGAGATAAAACAAGAGCAAATCTTTATGCCACTTCGATTAGGTTTTATTTTTTTGAAAAGTTCATTATCCAGTTGTTCCGGGTAGAGCCATAAAGAATCTGTTCGAAGTTCTTTTTTAATTAAAAATTGTCCAGGAAGGTTCGTGCAACTAAAGGAGAAATGTTCTTTAAAAAAATCGAAAACGCTGGTAAGTAATTCAGTTTGGGGGATCTCCCAATATCCACCTGGTTTGATAGCCTTACTATTTTTTTTAGCGGTTTTATCTTGTTGGTTTGCTGATGGTTTCGCAGCCACTTTTTGAAAACAGGCGACAAAAAAACCTTCACTATCAAATAATTGCGGCCATATTTTTAAATGACCTGCTTCGGTTGCTGCTAATTCGGCATTGGCAAAAACATGATCAAGCGAGACAATTTCACATTCTGCATGATGT
>CAZKUH010000053.1:0-9326 GCA_964555895.1 uncultured Enterobacterales bacterium | reverse complement strand
GTCTTGAAGTGAGTAAAATCCAGTTTGCCATTGAAGATAATAAACCTCGCGCCATAAAAGCACTCCGACAGGCTAGAGATGACTTAAGTCTCGCGATTGGGATAATCAAGATACCCACAAAATATCCATCGGGTGGGGAAAAACAATTAATCGAAATAATTTCCGGGCAACAGGTAACCTCCGGTAAATATCCGACAAATATCGGTTATGCTGTGCAAAATGTAGCCACAGCTATGGCTGTCTATGAAGCCCTGATAGAAGATAAACCGCTAGTGTCCAGAGTTATAACTTTAACTGGAAAACAAGTTCCTCAACCCGGGAATTACTCAGTGCCGCTAGGTATGCCCATCGCAGATCTACTGCTCCGGGCAGGGGTAAAATTTGAGAGCTGTCATCAAATCATCATGGGTGGCCCAATGATGGGAACTAACCTAGTTGATGGTCGTATACCGGTATTAAAAACAACCAATTGTTTAATTGTACCCTCTGCAGGTGAATTTGCAGCACCGGTCATTGCTTCCCCCTGTATACGTTGTGGACTTTGTACCGATGTTTGTCCTGTGAGTCTATTACCACAACAGTTATATTGGCACAGTAAAGCTGAAGAGTGGCATAAAACCGAAAAGTTAAACCTTTTTGATTGTATAGAATGTGGCGCATGCTCATGGGTTTGTCCTAGCAACCTACCTTTGGTTGAATACTATCGTTTTGCAAAAGATACCGTAAAAGAAAAAAAAATCGAGCAAATGAAAATGATAAAGGCACGATTTCACCATGAAAAAAGACAAACGAGATTAGCTAAACAGCAAGAGGAAAAAGCAGCTCGAAGACATCAGAAAACAGAAGTTGCCAAAAACAGAAAATTGCGCAAAGAACAACGCAAGGACATAACCAGAGAGGTCAATAAACAATCCGTTGCTGATGCAGTCGCCAGAGTAAAAGCAAAAAAAGCAGCTAGAAAATTGGCCCAGGCTAGTACCATGCAGAAAAACACGCTAATTGATGTTGAAGAAAAACCGTCAAATGCCCATAAGAATGAGAATCGCTGAGAATGAATTATTATAAAACTTCTGCGCCCCACAGTATCAGCCATAATCAGGTTTCCATCATGATGCTGACGGTAATGATTGCAACTGTACCGGGTATGTTATTGCAAATTTATTTTTTTGGTTGGGGCACATTAATCAATGTGCTCTGGGCGATGATATTGGCATTGGGCACAGAAGCCATTATCTTGAAATTGCGCAACAAACCCGTGACAGCAACCTTATACGATGGTTCGGCATTAGTCACAGGCCTGTTGCTTGGATTGGCCTTACCTTCTATCGCCCCATGGTGGATAACAGCAACTGCGGTTACTTTTGCCATTGTTTTTGCCAAACACATTTATGGGGGTCTCGGTTACAACCCATTTAACCCTGCCATGGTCGGATATGTGCTGGTGTTAATTTCTTTCCCTATGCAAATGACTTCCTGGTTACCTGCAAAAGAGTTACTGAGCCACCCCTTTAGTTTTCTTGATAGTTTATCGATGATTTTCACCGAGCATACCCTTGCAGGTTTCGATGCGACAACCATGAGAACTGGAATCGATGGTTTTACCCTGGCCACGCCACTGGATAAATTAAAAACGGATTTAGGCACCGGTTTTATGGCCAGCGAAAGTATGCGAAGTATTATTTTTGACGGCTTTGTCAGTAAAGGTTGGGGGCTGGTGAATGCCGGTTATTTATTTGGCGGGCTTTTTCTTATCGGTCGAAAAATCATCAGTTGGCACATCCCAGCAAGCATGATTTTTGCTATTTTCATATTATCATTTATGTTTAATTTATTCACACCGGATGGTTATCCTCCCACCATGGTGCAACTATTTTCCGGTGCCACCATGCTGGGCGCTTTTTTTATAGCAACTGACCCCGTTTCTGCAGCAACCTCTCCCAAAGGGCGATTGTATTTCGGTCTTGGAATTGGTACGCTGGTTTTTGTCATCAGAGCCTTTGGCGGTTATCCAGATGCTGTCGCTTTTGCGGTGTTACTGATGAATCTTGCTGCACCCACTATAGATTATTTCACAGTGCCGGTAAGTTACGGTCACAAAAAACCAGAGGATAAGGATCCCCAAGGTGGTAATCCATGATCTCCCGTTCCATCTATAAAAACAGCTTTATCCTAGCCTTTTTTGCACTGGTCTCTACTGCGCTGGTTTCACTTACTGATCTGTATACTAAAGATCGCATCCAGTCAGCAAAAGAACTCGCTTTGGAAAGAATTTTGCATCAAATCATTCCTTCTAAAAGTTATGATAATGATATTTACAACGATTGTATTTTACTCAAAGACCGTGAATTACTCGGCAGTAGCAAACCCGTACCCATTTTTAGAGCCAGAAAAAACAATCAACACGTTGCCTTGTTTATTCAGGCCGTCGCCCCAGATGGATACAATGGCCCCATTGAACTGGTTGTCGGTGTCAATGAGCAACAACATATTACAGGTGTGCGAGTATTACAGCACAACGAAACTCCAGGTCTGGGTGATCAGATTGAGTATGGAAAAACGCGATGGCTAGATTCATTCCTCAACCACTCCCTGAGTTCACCCAAAGAAAAGGGTTGGAAAGTAAAAAAAGATGGTGGTGCATTTGATGCGCTTACCGGTGCCACCATCACACCCAGATCTGTGGTAAAAGCCGTTTTTAAAACATTACAATTCGTTAAATTAAACCACGACAAGTTATACAATTTAGTCTCAAATTGTCAGGAGATAAAAAAATGAGTAACCCGAGTTATGCAAAAATCGCCCTCGATGGTCTCTGGACAAAAAATCCTGCCCTGGTCCAGGTGCTTGGTCTTTGCCCGATGCTCGCAGTAACAGGTACGTTGATTAATGGCTGGGTTATGGGTTTTGCTACTACCGTGGTTTTAGTCGGTTCAAATGTCACTATTTCTATGGTGAGAAATATTATTCCCAGAGAAATAAGGATCCCGATTTTTGTGATTTTAATTGCATCATTTGTAACCAATGTACAATTATTAATGCATGCTTTCATTTACGATGTTTACATTATTTTAGGGATTTTCATCCCGCTGATTGTAACTAATTGTATTATCATTGGCAGAGCTGAAGCCTTTGCATCACGTCATAAAGTGGGGCCGTCTTTTGTTGATGCCATGATGCAAGGGATAGGATTTTCCTTTGTCTTAATGGTCCTTGGTGGCATGAGAGAAATTATCAGCCAAGGCACTCTATTAGCGGGCGCCGATCATGTTTTTGGTGAATGGGCAAAAATCCTCAAAATCACTTTATTTCATACTGAAAATCACTTTCTTTTCGCCATGTTACCTCCAGGTGCTTTTGTTGGTTTAGGATTACTGATTGCCCTTAAAAACTGGATGGATCAACGTCAGAAAAACAAAGTTAAAACCACCTCACAACTTGGCAATCAAAGTGCTGAACTGGCATAAAGTTATTGTTTGCTTTGCGTAGATATTGAAAAAAATGAATAATAAAAAACGTGCACATATTTTCCAGCGCTTAAAAGCCCATAATCCACACCCCCAAACAGAGTTGATTTATTCCAGTCATTTTGAATTGTTAATTGCGGTTATGCTTTCAGCACAAGCCACAGACGTGAGTGTAAACAAAGCTACTCACAAGTTATTTGCTGTGGCAAACACACCAGAAGCGATGTTCTCTCTCGGCGAAGAGAATTTAAAGAAATATATAAAAACCATCGGTTTGTTTAATTCTAAAGCCGCCAATGTCATAAAAACCTGTAAAATTCTTGTAGGGGAATTTCAATCTGAAGTACCCTGTACACGGGAAGCGCTTGAATCCTTACCTGGTGTGGGTCGAAAAACAGCAAATGTCATCCTCAATACTGCATTCGGTCAACCCACCATGGCGGTAGATACCCACATTTTCAGAATTTCTAATCGAATCGGCTTGGTTAAAGGAAAAAATGTCAGAGAAGTAGAGGATAAATTGCTTAAGTTTATTCCTGTAGAATATCAGCTTGATGCTCACCACTGGTTAATTCTTCACGGGCGTTATACTTGCATAGCCAGAAAACCACGTTGTAGCAGTTGCATTATTTCTGATCTTTGTGAATTCAAAGAAAAAAATATTGATTAACATCACTCCAGAATAAGAGAAGTCAAAACCACGCAATAGGAGATAAAAGTTCACATGCTTTTTGGAAATGATAGAAAACAACTCAGAAAGATTTATTTTGACGCCTGGCAACATGCAAAAAATGGAGAATCTGTCACGCCATTGGAGCAGCAAATTGTTGCAGTGATAAAAATTCATCCTGAATACCAGACAATTTTTCTCAAAGATATTGACCAGCAAATTGACAAGGATTTCGCCAACGTTGTCGGAGATGAAAACCCATTTCTACATTTGGGACTACACCTTGGTCTGCGAGAACAACTCGCTACCAATCGTCCCAATGGTATTAGAAAAATATTTCAACAATATGCTGAAAAAATAAAACAAGATCATGAAGCTGAGCATGTATTCATGGAAATACTGGCTGAATTTATCTGGCAAGCTCAACAGCAAGGAAAAAATCCAGATGAAACCTTGTATTTAAAAAAATTACGTCTCCTCATTTCAAGATGATTTGAGGGAAAGTAAATTATTGCATTTTTCCTGGGTCTTTTTCGAAAAAGCAAAATGCATTCTTCCCAGCCTTTTTAGCTTGATACATGGCCAGGTCGGCTTTTCTCAATAATTCTTCTTCACTTTGAGACGCATCTGGAAATAATACAATCCCGATGCTACAGGTTACTTTGAGCTGTTTGGTATTAATATCAAAAGATTTACCTACTGTTTTAAGAATTTTTTTCGCCACAATAGCAATTTCTTCTTTTACTCTTATTTCACCTTCACTCAAACCGGCAATCATAATAACAAATTCGTCACCTCCAATGCGCGCGATTGTATCTTCTTTTCTTAATTTACTTTTAACTCTGGAAGCAATTCCTTGTAGTATCAAATCTGCAATATGATGACCAAACTCATCATTGATCTCCTTGAAATTATCCACATCCATAAACATGATGGCACCGATTAACTCATGCCTTTTGGCATACGAAAGGTTGGTCTTCAAAGTATTCATAAAAAGTGTTCGATTGGGTAAATCGGTAAGTGCATCATGGTAGGCGAGATGTTCGATGACTTCTTCAGCAATTTTCTTTTCTGTTACATCTCTGGCTACCCACATCACAGCCGGGCCAGTTTCTGGTAATTCTATAGGCGCGGTTCTACCTTCAAACCAGGTATCTCCTGCTGGCACTCTTAACTTATATTCAATAATTTGTGGTTGCTGTGTTTGAATGGTTTTTTGAATGGTTTTAATAGCCTCTTTTGACTCGAGCTCCGGTAGAAATTCTTGCAATTTTTTACCGAGTAGGGCTTCTTTTTTCTTCGTCAATAGATTTTGCTGATTGTCATTGCCGTAGATCTGTAAATACTCACCATCTTCGGCTAAAATAAAAACCAGATCAGGCAAAGCATTGACTATCGATCGAAATTGCTGGGCATATTCCAACATCTTGACACGCCGGTGATCATTTTGCATTGCCAGTCCCGCCAAAGATGACATGCTTTCTAATATTTGAGTTTGAAAACCATTGGGAGAGCACGGCTTCAGTTGTGAGATGGCGACCGTACCAATAGCGATTCCTTCGATACCAATCACCGGCATAGACCAGCAGGACTTCAGACCAAATTGAATAGCAATATCCCGTATATTTTCCCAACGTGCGTCTGAATAAGTATTCTCAACAAACTCACCTTGTCCAGAAAAAGCAGCGCTGCCACAAGAGCCATTTCCTATCCCCAAAGGGATATGTTCAAATGCTTGACGGATACCACCTAAAGCGCTGGGGCCCGCCACCAAACTTAATGAACAATTATCTTCATTAAGTTTCATTACTGTAGCGACAGCACTCGGCACCATAATTTCAATTTCCCGACAAATACTATCTAAAATAACCGGTAACGAAACACCCATAGCGATCTCTTCTAAAATCCGCCCTTGTACTTTTATTAATTTGGTATTTCTTTTATTGTCAGAAATGTCGGTTATTTGCGCAATAACCAGCGTTCCTTCCTCATCTTTGATTGCCGTCAGCACCACTTCAGTAAAGTACTGTTTGCCATCATCCCGCAGCAAGGTCCAGGGAAATTTCACTATTTCGCCATAATAGGCTCTTTTCATGTACTCCTTGGCAACCGTGTCACTTAATTTTCCATCTGGAGTTTCTGTATTTGAGAAACGCCAGGGATCACCAACCTTTAATTCATCTAATTCATACCCCATTAGAGATTGCGCTACTGGATTAGCATCCACAATCTCTCCTTGCAGATTCAGTAGTACAATGGCTTCTGACGAGTTTTCGAACAGACTCTGAAAAATTTTCTGGTAATTACTCAAGGATAAAAACCCCTATAAAATATTGTAAAGCCAAAAAGAAAAGCTGAATATGCTTTAATTGAAGCCCTAATGTTGGAATTAAATCCTCCACTCTCATGAAAAACATCTCCCTCTTAAACTGAGTGACGCTTAGGGTAATTAACCTTTACTGCTGGAATTTCAAGGGCAGCTCTGTAACAAAACGGAAAATAATAGTATTAACAAGATGACGATACTTCTAATATGAACCCGACCCTAACTTATACAAACCATGATAAACTACCGATTCCGTACATTGAAATAAGTTTAGCAGAACTCCCTCTCAAAAGTGAATAAATAAACATTTTTATTTATGTCCATTTAGCTGTTGGCATTTACCTATGTAGCCGGAAATAATGTCTAAAACAATTTTACAGGCATATTACCAAGTTGCATATCGTGTTGATATTCATAAAAAAACCTACTAAAACACGTCTCACAAATTTCCTTATTTAAGTTTCGATAAATATCACCGTTCGCTTCCGTTTTGGACTCTTAAAAACATTCTTCGCCGATTGCAGTAATATAACCGGCGCGTTCCAAAAATCGGGCCGCTCTTTTATTCATAGAAAAAATATAGCGCCCTGCCTACCGCTGTTAATTTTTTTGCTCTCTGCAATAAAATTTCTGCACCTGCAATTCCTGCATACAAATCACGTTTTAAAGATAGACGATTGACCAACGGCCACCATATTAGAAATGGAAAAAAACGATTTATAGTTGTTTGATATTTCTGCGGTGTTTTTCCTTCCAGAAAACATTTATCATTATCGCTGTGTGATTTTAATCAGCTGGATTTAATTGTTCACTTTTGAAATTATAGATTAAAGCGGTGATTTGTCAGCATTCATCTTTTTTAAAAAAGCTAAAATATTGTGTCTTTCGAATTATCATCCCTCAAAATAATCCAATAATTTTTTCATCGCTTCATCCAGACTGATATGTTGAGTTCTGGCGAAATGACTAAAACGCCAATAGATTTCCTGCTCCAGTTTAAGGCTTTTTTTCAGTCTTTTTCGAGCATGTCTAAACTGACGAAAAGCCGATAGTATTCGTTGCCAACCTTTCGGCGTGATAAATGACACCACGGGGGTTAAAACCTCATCAGCATTTCCAGCTTGATTATAAAAACTCGTTGAGTTGGTAACCCAAGCGTTCTTATAAGAAATATCAACTGCCTGTGTTAGTTTAGTCTCCGTTACTGTCTCCGGTTTATCATGTAGTTGCTCGGGTTGTTTTTTGACTATTTTTTTCTTTGGTGGAATCCGTCGTATTTTTTTTGTCTCCGGAACTTCCTTAATCAGGCGAGTAACCAAGGTGGGCATATCCGTTACTGTCAACACTGAGGCGTCCTTTTGAATCAATTGAGTCATGAGCAAAAAAATTGCTGTCACCACTACTACGGTAAAACTGGTTGATATCAATAATCTTTTCATTTTCCTGTCCTCGGTTAATGGAAGAAGCTGTTACCGGATGGAGACTGGTTTACCTGAATAAAGCAACAGTCTAAATTTACGTTAGCATATAACGTTAAAACAGCGCTAATTTTTAGCTTGTTTAGCTCACTTAAAATTAATGTGTAACATTAACTTACTGTTTTTATTTGAAATATTCTATGGCTTATTCTTTGCTTATGATAATTTATACCCGTGCTAACACGAAAATCCGTCTTGAAATTTATTAGCTTCCAGTTGATAATCTGATAAAAAGGTCTCATTGTGACGAAAAACTACCTGACAAAAATACTGAACGATAGTTTGATTATTGCTCGTTTCGAATTGATCCGTTTGTTCAAAACCCCTAAAGGATTAGTGTCACTGATTACATTTGCCGTCATCTGGTTCTTCATTTTACGTTACCCCATCAAGATGTCTGCAGAAATTATCGGCACTGATGCCTTTAAAGATCAAGTTTCCGGCATGTTTGGCATCATTGGAGTTGGTGGCTTGTTAGACTGGGAAGTGCCAGAAATGGCGGTCTATTGGGTATTCGCACTCTACTTGTTTCCGCTATTTAGTTTGTTACTCACCGCTGACCAGACCAGTTCAGATCGTTCCCGGGGAACATTAAGATTTCTCACTTTACGCACCAGCCGTGACAGTCTGTTTTTTGGTCGTTTCCTTGGACAAATGTTAATCCAGGCAATTATTGTATTCACGACTTTGGTTGCAACCGCATTGATGGCAATCTGGCGAGATCCTCAACTTGGGATACAGGCATTTAACTCAACGCTTTTGATTGGTATCAATGTGTTGATCGTGCTGTTACCTTTTACTGCTTTGATGGCGATGTTGTCTGCAACTGTCCGATCGGGGAAGCTGGCAACCATGCTCGCAGTTATTGGCTGGGGGCTATTGTCCGGCAGTGTGACTTACATTATCTATAAGTTCCCGGAAATGCGGGATCTCGCGCAATGGTTACCAGGAGCCCAACGGATGCAACTCATTAGATCCAGTGGATGGGAAACATTGAATTTTGTTTTTGTTCCCTTGGTACAAATGCTGGTTTTACTTTTGGCTGGACGTATTATCATGCAAAGGAGTTCACTCTGATGTCGATGATAGTCTGCCAGAATCTAACCAAAAAATTTGGGACAAAGTATGCACTTGATAATCTCAGCTTCACCCTGGAAAAGGGCAAACCTATCGCATTGGTTGGCCCCAATGGAGCCGGAAAAACGACATTATTCAGTATCTTCTGTGGTTACATTCACCCCACAACAGGCGAAGTCTCTTTATTGGGTGAAAAACCGGGAAGCTCAGCTTTATTTGGTCGAGTCAGTGCATTGCCACAGGATGCACAACTCGATCCCAGATTTGCCATCTCCTATCAACTCGGTTTTTACGCCAGGCTCCAGGGGATT
>CAZKUH010000052.1:0-9429 GCA_964555895.1 uncultured Enterobacterales bacterium | reverse complement strand
AATCGACGATTAAAGCCTGTAGCGGCGCATCCGGGTCTCCTTTTGGGGCAGGAATATCGGTGATAATACGCTCCAGCAACAATTCAATTCCCAAACCGGTTTTTGCGCTACATTGGACGGCATCAATCGCTTCTATACCGATAACATTTTCAATTTCTTCAGCAACTCTATCGGGATCAGCTTGCGGTAAATCAACTTTATTCAGGACGGGCACCACCACAAGATCCTGTTCAATTGCGGTGTAACAGTTAGCCACGGTTTGCGCCTCGACACCCTGAGCCGCATCCACCACCAACAGGGCGCCTTCACAGGCAGACAAAGAACGGGAAACTTCATAGGAAAAATCGACGTGTCCAGGTGTATCAATAAAATTTAGGGTATAAATTTCACCATTGTTCCCTTGATATTTTAACGTTACACTCTGCGCTTTAATGGTAATGCCCCGTTCACGTTCCAAGTCCATAGAATCAAGAACCTGTGCTTGCATCTCACGTTCAGACAATCCACCACAGTATTGAATAAGACGATCAGAGAGCGTCGATTTACCATGATCAATATGGGCAATGACAGAAAAGTTCCGAATACGATCTAAATAAGACATTCAGCTAAAATCCAGCGCTAGTAATATGTTGAGAGTAAATATAATCAATCTTTTACAAGATAGTGATTGCTTATAAAACACCCAGAGAAGCAAAGGGCGCATTTTAGCCTAATTTTGCATATTATTCAGTACTTACTTAGCTGTAATACAAACAAAGCCGCAACAATGCAGCTTTGTTTGTTCTAATTAACCGCAATCATTCAAGAATAGATGATTATGGAGATATGGCTATTTATTCGGGTATTCTCACCACAAAAAACCGTTTCCCTAGTTTGGGTCTCACTACCAGTACCGGAAAACCTTTATTTACCGGTAACTTTTTCACAATTCGATTAAATTGATCCAAGCCATTTACACGATTTCTGTTAATACTGAGAATGATATCGCCAACGCGTATTCCCGCGCTCGCCGCAGGCCCTTTTTCAAGCTGAATGACTTGTATCCCATCTTCACCGATGGCACTTTGCAATTCGGCACTCAACTCACGTACTTTAATCCCCATTCTATTACTTAAATTACCCGCTTCAGCTATTTTTTGTTGTTGACTGTTAGGCCTTTCACCAACGGTGATATTGAGCGTTTGCTCTTCCCCATCACGAAGAATGACAAATTTCACCTTATCACCAGGACGAGTACGACCAATGGTAAAAGGTAAATTTGCCGCCCTGATGATTTTCTTCCCATCAATTTTAAGGACAATATCTCCAGGTTGCAGACCTGATTTATCGGCGGGGCCATCTTTTGAAACTTCGGGAATAATGGCACCATAAATTTCTGTAAGGCCAAAAGATTTCGCTAATTTATAATCGACATCCTGATAGGTTACGCCCAAAAACCCTCTGGAAACTGCACCATTTTCTTTGAGTTGATTGGCAACATCAATCGCTAACTCGATAGGAATTGCAAAAGAAATACCCATAAACCCGCCACTTCGAGTCCATATTTGAGAATTAATACCAACAACCTTTCCTTGCATATTAAGTAAGGGGCCACCTGAGTTACCTGGATTTATCGCAACATCTGTTTGAATGAACGGTACGTACTGCTCTCGACCAAGCTGTCTGTTTTTAGCACTGACAATACCTGAGGTCACTGTATGGTCAAAACCAAAAGGTGCGCCCATAGCCATGACCCATTCACCTGATTTAAGCGCATCTGAATCTCCGATTTTAACTGTGGGTAAGTTTTGCGCATCAATTTTCAACAGTGCTACATCTGTTCCTTCGTCAGAGCCTATAACTTCAGCAACAAACTCTCTTCTATCCGATAAATAAACCGTGACCTTTTCAGCATCATTGACCACATGTCGATTCGTCAACAGGTATCCATCCGCTGATATGATAAACCCGGAACCCTGAGCTCTTGGAGCCGGCTTAAAATTTTCGCTTCCAGGTCTCTTTTCACCCGGAATTGGTGCACGACGTCTGAACAATTGATCAAACATCGTTAACTCTTGCTTGCCTTGTTTCTGAACCACGGTAATATTTACCACTGCGGCACGATTATCTCTAGCCAATTTGGAAAAATCCGGCAAGGAAACAGCAAGACTCAACTGTGCAAAATTAAGCATCAATAAATAAAAAACAATATATTTAAAATAACGAGATCGAAACATAATTAAACTACCTTTAAAAATAAATTTATGAATCATTAATTAGCGTTTTAGCAACAAATTTCAAGATAGTATCAGGAGAAATTGAAATTGTTCACACTAGACTCTTGCCGCAACATTTCTGGAGCGTAACGACGATTAAAAGATTGACTTTTCATCTTAAACCGGACAAATACAATCGCCAGAAAAGCACCTGCTATAGCCAAAATGATTGTCCATAACTCTCCATATTGACCATGAAAAAATTGAACATCTAAATAACGGCCAAACCAGCCACCCATAATCATGCCGAATATTGGCGATAAATACACCAAAAAAGAACCGGCTGTAATCGCATTCTCAGGGATACCGATAACGACTTTTTCATGAACTACTGCATTGAGAGTATTATCAATTTTAATGCGGAATTGTTTGTTCCCAAATAATTTGGCAAACACGCCACCACCACAACCCTGACCGGCATCACAGCGCTCACAGCCTGATTGAGACAAGGATTCAACCCAGGCTTCATCACCGTCAATGGCTACAACTTGTACCGTTTGCTCAATCATAATATTTATTTATCGTCCTCAGTGCTCTAGACTGATGCGCTTAAATTCGGTTAATGGTTAAACTTACCAAGTTCTTTTTAACATATTGTATTCTCTATACCCGTACCCATTGTCATTTTAAACAAAAATCAACGATTAAACATGACACCCATCAACATTTTCACCCTTAATCCATGCCGAAAAAATAGCTATTTTCAACACTAAAGTCTAAAAGCAATTGAAATCACAGACAAACTTTTGCAAGCGATTTAAAAGTTCAATTTTTTTCAGGAATTTTACCAACATAACATCAATCTCTTTACTGTATTCTTGAAATTTTCTTTGGTTTGCTGATGAGGATGTTTTTAGAATTATTTTTTTTGTTTGAGCCGGTTTTAATACGGACTGAATCGGCAATTTTTTCAGCCGTTCCGCGAGGAATATCACCGACAACCGTAATGCGTATATTATTTTTTAACATATCGAATATCAAGGTATCCCCTCGTGTAAAAGCACTTTTTTGTATTCTCGAATGCTGCTTCTGCGACTCAATGGTAGTCGTATTATTTTCTACAAAAACTGAAAGAGAAGTCAGTCCGTCACTATATACCCATTGTTCTGATAACTGATCATTTTTGAGTTGTTTCACATTATAAACAGATAATTCATATCCAGCCGGTAACCAACCAATTTGCCACGCACTATGAGATGCTTTTGTCGTCTTAATTTCAGCGTTTCGGGTGAGTTGGCTTAAATTTTCATCAATAAGAAAATTAGCCGCTGACAAGTTAGCCGGATACTGTAAATTAATGGTTAAAATTTGTTCTATTATTCGACCTTTATTATTTAAGGCATCTATTCTTAATGGTAAATTTGTAATGGCATCCAACCATAATCTGGTGCTGTAACGATCGTGGGTCTTTGAAATGAAATCCAGTTCAAAAGCGGGTCTACCTGCGATGCGACTTAATCCAGAAATACTCACCCGATAATTTGGAATATTTTTTGCTAAACGTTCCAATTGATGCCGCCAACGATCAACCGGAGTACCATCTTCTTTGGATAAGAGTAACTTTTCATTGCCCATCACCAGATAGGTCTCGCCATTTTGACTGATTATCTTTCTCTGAACGCCTTGTAAATGTTCAAGTTTATCAAAACGATCCGTGGCGGTAGTTAAATGGGAAAAACGTAAAGAGTCGATCTGACCATCGTGGATATACACCAGAGACATAGTGAAATTTCCCGAATTAAGCGCAGCGCCCATTCCTGCGAGCAATTGGC
Source organism: uncultured Enterobacterales bacterium (assembly GCA_964555895.1). Taxonomy (GTDB): domain Bacteria; phylum Pseudomonadota; class Gammaproteobacteria; order Enterobacterales; genus DRNA01. Next base: position 5,402 of record CAZKUH010000052.1, on the reverse strand, counting down.
TCAAGGTAGGTTTAGGGAACGATTGTTGCGGTAATTGTTGCTTCTCAACGATTGGGATATCTTCAGCGGCTTGAATTTTGTTAGAGGCTAATCCAGCTGCATACAGCGCTGACACTGAGAATACAATGAAAAAAGTCCGTCTTAAAAATAAACTAGGGCTGTTTGCTGGAATCAAGGTCTTTACTTCTGGACTGTGATTCTGTTGTATGTGGTGTTTCAATATTAGCTACCTGCGTTGGAATGCGTCTATAACTGACAACCTTCGCATAAGGAAGGATTCCTTTCAATCCGTTTTCAGAAGCGCTCATGGTATGCTGTAAAAATAATCGTTGTAGACGCTTCCTGTCTTGAAGATTCGGGGCTTCATAGGGCGCCTTGTAATTAGCACTGGCTGGCACGATATTATCAATAATCGGTGCAAAATGATTACTAAACTGTTCAGGAGCAGAAATTTTTTGCAGATCCGGTCCCATATTATTCACGCTGGTTACCACCAATGCAGCGACCGAAGCAGCAACTGCGAAGCCAACCGCCTGTTTCCACCAATTTCTTTCAACTAGTTGATTTTCTGACGTTTTCAACCAGCGAGTGGAACCAATTCGATGCGGTTCAGTTGCGATAGCACTCGCAATTTTTTCTGAAAACTCCCCTTCGGCAAGCACTACATTTTCTTCAATGAGTAATTCTCTAACCAAGTGGTAACGCGACCATTTATCACGAGCCTCAGTATTATGGCTGAGTGCCTCCAGAGATTCACGGCAACATTTACCATCAAGCTCATCATCCATTAAACAAGAGAGCTGTTCTAATTCGAGTGAATGTTTTTTAACCAATTGTTATACCACCGTGTGTTTAACTGTACGCCTATGACTGAACCATGAGGCAAAAGTTCCAGATAATAAATTTTATTTCTCAATATTTAAATAAAATTCGTCATTTCTGTAGATGGCATACTAACCACCATCCAATAAAGGTGCAAGCGCTTCATCAATTGCAGCCCGTGCCCTGAATATGCGGGATCTCACTGTACCAACAGGACAATCCATAATATGAGCAATTTCTTCATAGCTCATATTTTCAAATTCCCGCAGACTTAGCGCCGTTTTCAGCTCATCCGGGAGCAGCTCCATGGTATCGTGTACCAATTTTCGCATCTGATCTCGCATGAGTAGCTTTTCAGGACTGTCATGTTCTCTCAGTGCATCACCCACAGAATAATTTTCAGCTTCGGCACTGTCAATATCGGATCCTGGGGGTCGTCGCCCCTGAGCTGCAAGGTAATTTTTCGCAGTATTTATGGCTATTCGGTAGAGCCAGGTATAAAAAGCACTATCGCCACGAAAATTTGGCAGCGCCCGGTAAGCCTTAATAAAAGCATCCTGTGCCACATCCAGAACTTCTGCATGGTCCTTTATATAGCGTCCGATAAGACCAATGATTTTATGTTGGTATTTCTTCACCAATAAATCAAATGCGGCCTTGTCTCCTCGCTGTACACGTGCAACCAACTCATTATCAACACTGGTTGCGCTCATTAAATTATAATTCTCATCAAATCCGAGTCTCTACCACATTCCAATGACCGCTATTGCTGTCGATATATCATAAGTGACGGCAATATTTAATGCAGCTTGTTTATCAATCTAAACTTATTATACCCCATCTTTATGAAAATGCCGTTGCTTTACCGTAAGTTATTTTCTGCATTGATTGACCCATAGTTTTCCATAAAGTTCATACCAAGCTAATTTAAAAAAATAAAATAACAGGTTACAATTCATCAATACTATAATGTTCACCTAACCATTTTTACCACCAAATAACGGAGAAATGACTTTTATGACCACAACTGAAGCAGGAGACTACTTGTTCGACGTGCTGATTATTGGCTCTGGAGCAGCCGGGTTAAGTGCTGCATTGCGATTATCCGCCCAAGGTGGGAAGATAGCTATTTTGAGCAAAGGCCCGTTGAACGAAGGCTCAACTTTTTATGCACAAGGTGGCATTGCCGCCGTGCTCGATGATAAAGATAGTATTGAGTCTCATGTTAAGGATACTTTAATTGCCGGAGCCGGCCTCTGTGACGAAAAAATAGTTAACTACACCGTGGCTAACAGCAAGGATGCAATTCAATGGCTCATCGACAAAGGGGTCAATTTTTCGTTGGCTCACGACAAAGAAACCACAAAAAACTCTACTGATTACCACTTGACCAGAGAGGGCGGACATAGCCATCGTAGGATAATTCACGCCGCCGATGCCACGGGAAAAGAAGTCGAAAGCACGCTTGAGTCAGCAGTAAAATCTGCGACCGGCATTGAACTTTTTGAACACCACATTGCGGTTGATTTACTCACCAGTAACCAGCATTCTCTAGGTTTGAATGAGGCCGTCAATCGCTGTTTTGGTGCTTATGTTCTGGATCTGTCGAATCATCGTGTGGAAAGATTTCGCGCCAGATTTGTCATTCTTGCAACGGGTGGTGCAAGTAAAGTGTATATGTACACCAGCAACCCGGATATTTCTTCCGGTGATGGCATTGCGATGGCTTGGCGCGCTGGATGCTCGGTCGCCAATCTGGAATTTAATCAGTTCCACCCGACATGCCTTTATCACCCAGCTGCCCGAACCTTTCTTATCTCTGAAGCGCTACGGGGAGAAGGTGGTAAACTGATCTTGCCAGATGGTAAACCCTTCATGCAGAAGTTTGATTCCCGTTTGGAACTCGCACCAAGAGATATAGTTGCCAGAGCCATTGACCATGAAATAAAACGACTCGGTGCGGATTGTCTCTATCTGGATATCAGCCATAAACCCTTCGACTTTATCCAGGCTCATTTTCCAACAATTTACGCCCGTTGTCTGGAACTGGGTATCGATATCAGCAAAGATCCCATTCCGGTCGTACCCGCAGCGCACTATACCTGTGGCGGGGTAAAAGTTGACATCCATTCTCGAACAGATGTCAGGCATCTTTATGCCATCGGTGAAGTTGCGCAAACCGGTCTGCATGGAGCCAACCGTATGGCCAGCAACTCGCTGCTGGAATGTCTGGTCTTCGCCAAATCCGCAGCCGATGACATATTGACACATTGGGATGAGGTTATTGCTCCACCCTCTGCACCCCAATGGGATGATTCACGGGTAACCGATTCTGATGAGGAAGTGGTCGTCACCCACAACTGGCACGAACTCAGAAGACTGATGTGGAACTATGTCGGTATTGTAAGAACAACCAAAAGACTGCAACGCGCAAGACGCCGGTTACAGTTACTTAAAAATGAAATTCAGGAGTATTACCTGAATTTCCGTATTACCAACAACCTGCTGGAATTGCGTAACCTGGTGGTGGTGGCCGATTTAATTATTGAAAGTGCCATGCGGCGCAAAGAATCGCGTGGTTTGCATTACTCCCTTGATTATCCCGATCAACAACCGGGAAAAGCCGAGAATACCATTATTATTCCGGGGGGACCGAGTTAACAGAGTCCATGCTTTTGTCCTTTAAAGGCTGGTATTGGTGCAAAGTTCTCAATAAATCGCGGAAACAATTATTCGTTAACATTCCCGGTGTAATAATCGTGCTGTAATATTTTGCTTTCATCCCCTGTGCGGACCGCTTTTTGGCAACTATTCGCAACCGCATTTTCCATTTAAGCGCAACCAACCAATAACTCACTAAAGAACCACTGACAGGTTCCACTTTTATCCATTTCAGCGGCAGGTTCTTTGCCGCGTTGTTTTTATGACTGGAACGGACCCCGATTGTGAATTCTCCATTGAGATAGCGGATAGCCATTACTGCATTTTTTGCCACTAACAATATATTTTTGCGACTGTAAGAGTAAGCCCAAATCAGTGTCACGATCAGCACCAGCAACTGGCTGACAAAATGGATTTGAGAGAAAAAAACCAAGCTATTTAAAACCATGACCAAGGCACCCGGCCAAAACAGTAATCTTTTGTTTGGTGTGATGAGCCATTCCATATTCTAGGTATTGATAATTAATTTATGCATTTAATTGTCGTGTCCTTTGGAAATGGGTTATTTTTTTGACCAAGACTTGATATTTTTGCAACACTTGGTCAAACCCCATAAGCCAGGCAAACAAGTCAGGATCGGGTTCCGTCAGCAAGGCTTCAAATAGCTTTTGTTCGGGTTCACTCAAATCGCTAAAACAAGCATCAAAAAAAGAGGGTAAAAAGACGTCCAACTCCAGCATTCCTCTGCGGCATTGATAGCGGACACGTGCAAGATCATCATCGGTATACATGTTTTATCAGGATCCTTTAGTGGTTAAATATATCACCTAGTTTATTGGCGTCAACGCCATTAAGCGATACAATATACCTTAACGTTAAGGAAAAACCACAGGAAATTGTACATGAGCCCCGTTTCGTCCCAAAATCAGGCTGCGCATTGTTATAACGAAGCACAATTATCTTCAAAAGCGGGTGTTTTTTCTCTAAAACAATTATCGTTATTGAAGATTTCCGGCGAAGATGCAGAAAAATTTCTGCAAGGTCAATTAACCTGTGACATGGCCGAAGTTACAAATAATACCAGTCGTTTTGCAGCAAGTTGTACACCGAAAGGTCGCATGATCAGTCTTTTCAGAATATTGAAAGTTGCAGCTGATTATTGGCTTATTATGAATACTGATATTGTTGCAGCCTTTAAACAACATTTAGCCAAGTATATGGTTTTTTACCAAGTAGAAATTACCGACATCAGCACGTTATATACAATGTTAGGACTCAGTCATTCTTTGGCTGAACTGGTCGGCAGTACGCCAGTGTTGACGGAAGATAAAGCCATAGAAATTGATGAACACCTGACGCTGCCGTTTGCGCAAAGTGCGTTAGAAATCATTGGGTTTAGTCCACAAAGGTGGCTAATTATTTTTCCATCTTCGGAAAATGAACACTTTAATGCCTTGTTTGCCAACAGAGACGTCATCTCAACACAGGCAGATTGGAACTATCTGAATATTGTCCAAAAAATCCCTTACCTCAATGCTAGCGGTGTGGAAAAATTCCTCCCGCATGAAGTCGGGCTACCCGAAATCGGTGGCGTAAGTTTTAAAAAAGGTTGCTATACCGGCCAAGAAATTATCGCGCGAATGGAATTTCGAGGAACCTTGACTAAACATACAAAAATACTGGAATTCCCCCAACAAACAAACGCGCTCAACACTGTATCTTTAACCCCTTCGGCTGTGCTTAAAGCGGTTGAAAACGATAAACTTTTAACGGTTGGAAACCTCATCAACAAACAACTAAATTCTGCTTCCCAAATGTTGTTACTAGCCAGTGTAAAAGATAGCTGGGCAGAAAAAGGGAAATTTACCCTAAATGCTGAAATTCCGTCTATACTCAGAGTTAGAAATTAATCCTTAATG
>CAZKUH010000051.1:0-9455 GCA_964555895.1 uncultured Enterobacterales bacterium | reverse complement strand
TTTCAAGCCTCGAATATGGACGCTTCTAGACTTGCTGAAACCCGCATTTTCAGGTGTTACGGGTATATAATGTAAAAATAATGCTTATGAAAAATATTTTTCTACAATCTAAATTAGGGAAAGATATCCTTCAGGAAGAAGTTACTAAACTGTTCCAAAATGCAAAAGGTTGGGAAGGTAGACAACGGGCTGTTTTTCACTTATCCAGACAATTAACCAAATTACCACAAAAATATCGGACAGAAAAATATCTGGTTGATGGCTGTGAATCTCAAGTTTGGCTTACTTTCCAGATTATTGAGGGTAAAATATATTTTTTGGCTGATTCTGACTCCCGCATAGTCAAGGGTTTACTCGCCATTTTATTAGCCGCGATAAACGGCATTTCGCCTCAACAATTTTCTAATTTTGAATTGAATGTTTATTTAAGCGAACTGGGACTGGAAAACTATTTAAGTGAATCAAGAACAAGTGGTTTAAAAATCATTGAAAATGAAATTATTGCTGTTTTTGCTGGATTAGGTATGAAATAAATTTATACCTGTGCCTCCTCTGCGATAATTTTTTCCAATACATAACTACAAGCAACAAATCCAAAGCTCGCCGTCATAAAACTCGCCGCACCAAGCCCCCCTCGACAATCCAGTTTGGCATTTTCCATGTTTTTTGGTCGGGCATGGCTAACCCCACCACCAGCCAAAGGGTAATATAATTGTTCTTCGGAATAAACTGCATCCACGCCAAATTTTTTTTTCACATTTCTAGAATAATTATAGTTACGCCGTAATTCATTTCTAATTTTGGAAAGCAGTGGATCACCCGATGAACGAGAAAGATCATTGATCTTGATTTGTGTAGGGTCTCTCTGACCCCCAGCACCACCGATAGTCAGAATGGGTATTTTATTTCTTTTACAATGAACAATTAGCGCAGCTTTAGAAATTACACTATCAATCGCATCGAGGATAAAATCATATTCTGCCGAGATAAATTCAGCAATATTTTCTTTGTTTAAAAACTCATCAATTTTTTTTACTTTTAATTCCGGGTTAATATCAAGCAGACGTTTGGCCATTACTTCAACTTTAGATTGCCCTACGGTGGAGCTAAGTGCATGGATTTGACGGTTGATGTTACTCACACAAATTTCATCCATATCCATCAGCGTGAGTTGACCCACGCCTGAGCGTACCAACGCTTCAGCTACCCAGGAACCCACGCCGCCAATACCGATAATACAAACCCGTGCTGCAAAAATTTTATGCAGCCCAGCAACGCCATAAAGACGAGAAATACCACTAAACCGATGCAGGTAACCAGCAGATAATTTCGCTGACAGATCAGACATTTTATGGCGTCACAGAATAATCAGGTGTAATACTGATTTGGTAACCACTACCTGAGCTTGAGTCAAATTTGACACCGGACATCTGCTTGTTATTGCTAATGATAATGGGCGAACCCATTAATCTATATCCTGCACCAGACGAAAATTCATAGGCTTGTACGCTTATTCTGAGTTTGTTTTCTTTGATGATTTCAGCTTTGAATATCACTTTGATCAAATTATCAATACGCACTTCGCTTTCTTCTCCAGCTTTATTGAGCAAGTGCACCTGCGCCAGATTCTTATCCCCTGACACGATGTTAATATCCAGCATCACTGGTTTAGCTGAGGCTAAAGAATATAACAACAATCCAGATAATGCCGATAAGATTGTGATCAACAATTTATTTTTCCTATTTGCCGATCTCATTGAGAGTGTTTTGGAGTCCAGCGACAAAGATTCGACCACTGCCTGAGTGGACCCATAGGAAGCATGTCCGGTATTCTCAATGCGTTGCACCGTCCTCAAACTTAAATTTGCAACATCCGCCAATTGCTGCTGGCTCCAGCTCCGATTTTTACGTTCCTCAATAATTTTTTTGTTATTTATTTTCATCTTCATTTTCCGACGTTCTAAAATAATCCATCATCTATTGTCGTTAAAGTTTCCGGTGTTGTATACGACAACATGATGACAATCTAAAGATAATGACAAATAATTTTTCTTTATATACCCTTGCACCTGAAAATGCAGCTTTCAGCATCTAGGATGATTATGGGTATTGTGCTCAACCTGAATCCTGGATAAGCGTAGTCAACCATCCCGATTAATACGGCAAATCTACCAACGTTCGACCGAATGGTGAAAATGCCAGTCGCATCATTTTGAAGTGTTGCAAGCCAAAGGGCAGACCTATAATGCTAAGGCTAAGCACGATACCCCAGAAAAGATGGGTTAAAAAGATCCAGATCCCGCCGAAAATTAACCAGATAATATTTAACAGCAAATTGATCGAGTCGGTACCCAGATTGTTATTTATAGCTCGGCTATCTGAACCAAAGGGAAATAATGCCAGCATCGCCAGTTTAAAACTTTGCAAACCCCAAGGTATACCGATTATGGTCAAGCTGAGGGCGATACCACCGCTGATATAGCCCAAAAAAATAAAAAAGCCACCAAATACAATCCAGATAATATTTAAAAATAAATTCATTTCTGACCTCTGCGATTATTATTTTAACAAAAAGTTTATTTGATAATGCAAGATCCACACCTTTTTTAACGCATTGAAATTATTAATGTTTGCAATGCAAGTTGTTGTTTTTATTATGATGAATTGGTTAATTTCACTATTAATTGCGCCTTTAGAAAGCTTGCCAGTCGATATTGCGTATCGGTACTGGTTTCCCGGTCCAGTTTGGTTTCAGCTGTCAATTCTCAAGATGGGCAAGCCACGGACTTAGCTGAAAAATCGGGGCCATAAAATACTGAGCCAGGTAATGAGTAGAATGCCGATGGCAAGTAATACCGCCGCTGATCCCATATCTTTTGCCCGACCTGATAGCTCGTGGTGTTCATCACTGATGCGATCAACCACAGCCTCGATCCCTGAATTTAACAACTCAACTATCATTAATAACAATACAGATGAGGATAATAAAATTTTCTCAACCGGCGACTCACCCAAAATAAATGCCAGTGGTAATGCAATCACCGCAAGAAGCACCTCTTCTCTAAAAGCGGCTTCCGACTTAAACGCGGCTCTAAACCCTTGATAGCTATACTGAAATGCCTTCATCCAACGTGGAAAACCTTTTAAACCTGGCTTCATATTTATCCCGTTCTTTTGTGTGTGATGTTATTAAAACCATATTTTAACGCTATTTGATTCGATTCTATAGTAAAAATTCTGTCATCTATAACACACCGTTTATCTGGAATTTTCTAATTTGTGAACTTATCTACTGGCAATGTCGCCAATCAGTGCTAAACCTATATATCAATACTCTAAATCACTGAAATAAAAAGAACGTTTATGTCAGATCGCTGGACCATTACTTTAATGGGTGAGAATCAGTCACTACTTCTTGAGACTTTATCCGATATGATTGCCCAATATGAGGGTAACTGGCTGGATAGCCGGTTAGCGCAAATGGATGGTAAATTTGTGGGTATTATTAGCGCGTCGATTCCAAAAAAATTCAGCGGTAAACTACAAGATGAACTGGAATCCTTTGCTGATTCACGAGATATTGTTATGTTGGTGACCATCAATGGACACAGTAAAAAGGACAATATCCCACTGTTTAACATTAAAATTACCGCCCATGACCGGTCAGGGATTGTGCTCTCTGTTTCTAAGCTCCTTAGAGATCAGGTGTTAATTGTCAGAGAATTTAACACCCATTGCGATAGCGCCCCTTTCGCCGGTCAGCCATTATTTATCGCCCAACTTGTATTAGAAATATCCGAGGAACAAAAAGATACTTTTATCGAATCTGTAGAAGCCCTGGGCGATGATTTTATCGTGGATAGCCGCGCGATAAAGCTCGATTAATATTTTTACAAGGGAACGCTGGCGCTTAATTTCACTCAATCCTCTTCATATTCCGCTATGGGTGGACAACTGCAAATCAGGTGTCTGTCGCCATAAACATCATCTATACGACTCACCGAAGGCCAGAATTTATTTTCGCTAACCCAATGACTGGGAAAGGCAGCTAATTCTCTGGAGTATGGATGTTGCCATTGATTTTGTACGACTGCGTGTTGGGTATGTGGCGCATTTTTTAACGGGTTATCCACGGCATCGAAGTCACCATTTATCACTTTTTTAATTTCTCTGTAAATCGCGATCATCGCAGCAATAAAACGATCCAGTTCTGCTTTGGATTCACTTTCTGTAGGCTCAATCATAAACGTGCCTGCTACTGGAAATGACATGGTAGGCGCATGAAAACCATAATCCATTAGGCGTTTGGCTATATCAACTTCGCTGATGCCACTTTGTTCTTTTAAAGGTCTTAAATCAATGATACATTCGTGCGCAACCCGCGCATTTCTCCCACGAAATAACACCGGAAAATAATCATTTAGTTTTGCAGCAATATAGTTCGCATTGAGTAATGCATATTGGGTTGCCAATTTTTGCCCCTTGCCACCTGTCATGGCAATATAGGCCCAAGAGATTGGCAATATCCCTGCGCTACCGTAAGGTGCCGCAGAAACGCTACCCTGCTCAGCGCATCTGTCACGCAGCTGCACCACGGGATGATTGGGTAAATAGTTTGCCAGATGCGCTTTAACGCCAATCGGCCCCATACCTGGACCGCCCCCGCCATGAGGAATGGCAAATGTTTTGTGTAAATTAAGATGTGAAACGTCCGAACCAATAAAACCGGGCTGCGTGATCCCCACCTGTGCATTCATATTGGCACCATCCATATAAACCTGACCACCATGCTGGTGCACGATATCGCAGATCTGCCGAATATTTTCTTCATAAACACCGTGGGTAGAAGGATAAGTCACCATAATACAAGCCAGTTCATCAGCCACTTGCTGTGCTTTTTGCTCTAAATCAGCAATATCCACATTACCGTTTTGGTCACATTTAACCACCATCACTCTCATGCCAGCCAGCGCGGCACTGGCTGGATTGGTGCCGTGCGCAGAACTTGGGATCAGGCAAATATTCCGCGCCTTGCCGCCATTGTCATCCAGAAAATGGCGAATGGCCAGCAAGCCGGCATATTCACCCTGAGCACCAGAGTTCGGTTGCATGGCAATGGCGTCATAACCGGTTATCTTAATCAGCATCTGCTCCAGCTCGTCAATAAGTTGCGCATAACCTCTCGCTTGATCTTTGGGAACAAAAGGGTGCAACTCGGCAAATTCTGGCCAACTGATCGGTATCATTTCAGCCGCCGCATTGAGTTTCATGGTGCAAGAACCCAACGCGATCATCGAATGGTTTAAAGCCAAATCGCGATTCTCAAGCCGTTTTAAGTAGCGCATCATCTCTGTTTCGGAATGATAGCGATTAAAAACCGGATGGCTGAGAATTGGCGTTTGCCTGAGTAGATCCGCATCCATCCCTAATAATTTATTCATACTGATTTGTTGGTCAATCCTGCTCACAGATAATTCGTTGGCTTCATCTCCCAACACCACTTGCCACAGCGTTTCAATATCTTCAGCCAAGGTGGTTTCGTTGATGCTGATGCCCAAGGTACTTTCAGCATCAATGCGCAAATTAATTTCAGCCGTCAACGCCCGACAAATAATATCATCTCTGGCTTCTGAAACATCCAGCGTTAAAGTATCAAAATAATTTCGGTTACAAATGTTAATGCCTTTTTGTTTTAATCCAAGGGCTAAAATTTGCGTCAATCTATGGATACGCACCGCAATGATTCGAAGCCCTTCCGGGCCGTGGTAAACAGCATAAAATGCCGCCATATTGGCCAGTAAAACCTGTGCCGTACAGATGTTGCTGGTGGCTTTTTCCCGGCGAATATGTTGTTCACGTGTCTGCATGGCCATTCTCAACGCGGGATTACCATCAGCATCTTTTGACACACCAATAATGCGACCCGGCATCGAACGTTTATATTTATCACTGGTGGCAAAAAATGCCGCATGCGGCCCACCGTAACCCATCGGCACCCCAAATCGTTGTGAATTGCCGAAAACTATGTCTGCACCTAACGTACCAGGGGCCTCTAACATAATCAGCGCCATGATATCAGCGGCTACGCAAACAATACCTTTTTTATAATGGACTTTTTCTGCGATACCCGCCAAATCAGTTATGGCCCCCAGGCTGTTTGGGTATTGCAACAATATGCCAAAAATATCCAGTTCGTCACAGTCGCTTAAATCACCCACAATAACCTCGATATCAAGCTGCAATGCTCGGGTCCGTACCACATCAATAATCTGCGGGAAACAATGTTTATCGACAAAAAAGCATTGTGAGGTTTTGTTTTTACTGACTCGCTTCGCCATCGCCATCGCCTCGGCGGCGGCAGTGGCCTCATCCAACAGGGATGCACTGGCCAGATCAAGGCCGGTTAAATCCAGCGTCAGCTGTTGAAAATTGAGTAAGGCTTCTAGCCGGCCTTGTGCAATTTCTGGTTGGTAAGGTGTGTAGGCGGTATACCAGCCCGGGTTTTCCAGTACATTCCTCTGAATAACTTTAGGCACATGAGTCGGGTGATAACCCATACCGATGTAACTTTGATAAATTTTATTTTTTTGCGCCATTTGCTGCAAATAAATCAGTGCCTGTTGCTCATTTTTGGCTGACTCTAACTCAATATTTTCAGTTAATTGGATACTTTGAGGAACGATTTGATCCGTGAGTTCAGCAAGAGAAGAGGCGCCGATAAATTCCAACATCTCCTTGGTTTCTCTTGTGTCAGGACCAATATGCCTACGCACAAAAGCATCATTTTGTTGCAGCATATCCAATGTTTGGTTATCAATTTTCTTTACAGAATGGAGACTCATGTTTAGTTACCGCTCTGGCTTTTGCCAGTCATCAGAAAATAAAAATTCAATGGCTCGATCGAAAAGGCCCCTGAAAGATCAGAAGCCCTGAATTAGTTGTATTTTATTGTTAGTGATCTTCGTTAGTAATAAATTCGGCATAATCCTCAGCGGAGAGTAATTCTGATATTTCAGAATTATCAGAGGGCTTGATTCTAAACAACCAGCCATCATCATAAGGATTGTTATTCACCATATCAGGCGCATCTTCAAGCTCTTCGTTAATCGCAATCACTTCACCTGAAAGCGGCGTGAAAATATCCGAAGCCGCTTTCACCGATTCGGCTACACCGGCTTCGTCTCCGGCGACCAGGGCAGCCCCTGCATCCGGTAATTCTACGTAAACCATATCGCCAAGTAATTCCTGAGCATGTTCGGTAATGCCAATGGTATAACTACCATCATTTTCTAGTCTGGCCCATTCATGATCTTTGCTATAGAGTAAATCTGCAGGAATATTGCTCATCAAATCATCCTCTCGATGTTCATTTATAAAATATGCCTATAATACTGATTTTCCGTGCCGGACGAAACCAACTTTAACAACTTTTACCGGAACTTCTTTACCCCGGATTTCGACTAGCGCTTCTTCGCCTGTTGTGCTGGGAACTCTGGCCATGGCAATGCCAATCTTTAAGGTGGGTGAAAAAGTACCACTGGTCGTCTCTCCTTCGCCAATACCAGAGACTATCACCTTCTGGTGTGCTCTCAAAACACCTTTGCCTTGCAATACCAATCCCACCAATTTAGTTTTAATACCTGCAGTTTTTTCTGCTTCAATAGCCGAGCGACCGACGAAATTCCTCTCGGTAGGTTCCAGCGCTACTGTCCAGGCCATATTGGCGATTAAGGGTGAAATCGATTCATCCATATCATTTCCATAAAGATTCATGCCCGCTTCAAGGCGTAAGGTATCCCGCGCACCTAATCCACAGGGCTCGACACCTGCCTGGAGTAGTTGATTCCAGATCGAATCAACCATTGCCAACGGTAGCATAACCTCAAAACCATCTTCCCCGGTGTAGCCCGTTCTGGCGATAAATAAATCTCCAATCTGCCGACCCACAAAAATACCCAGAGCCAATGCTGCTGTAGCATCCTTCTCACGCAGGATAGAAGCCATTTTTGCTCTGGCCTTTGGACCTTGTATCGCCAACATCGCAACATCTTCACGTAAGCAAGTGCTTACATCAAAATCAGCTGCATGCGCATCAATCCAGGCAAGGTCTTTCTCACGAGTGGAGGCATTTACCACCATTCGATAATCGTCGTCAGCAAGATAATAAACAATTAAGTCGTCTACCACACCACCCTTTTCATTTAACATGCCGCTATATAAAGCCTTGCCAGGCGTGTTGAGCTTATCGACATTGTTCGCCAACAGATACTGTAAAAAGGCCTTTGCTTGCGCACCCTTAACGTCGACGATAGTCATATGTGAAACATCAAACATGCCAGCATCTTGCCGAACCTGATGATGTTCTTCAATTTGGGAGCCATAATTCAAGGGCATATCCCATCCCCCAAAGTCGACTATCTTGGCACCCGCTTTTTGGTGCAAGGCATAAAATGGTGTTTTATTTCCCATATCCGTTCTCGATGAAATGATATTCTGAATTAGCGGCTATTATACTCATAAACATTCGATTTCAAAACCACAAATTACTTCTAACCTTTCAATATTCAGCACATTAGACCAGCTGAAATCTGGTTGAATTTAAGTTAATTTCAACCTATGGTGAAACTTGGTTTATTTTTGTGCATCTGTAACACAGAAAAATAACCCTGAAAAACCGGTTCAAAAAAATTCCGGAGCAGGATTACTATTATAAACTGGAGCAAAATATGAAACTATTCAAAATAATCTCTTTGCTCAGCCTGATGTTTTTGTCATCAGTAGTCATGGCTGATTCAATCTATGAAAAAGCGGTAAACAATCCAGCAAGGCCAGCTGAGGATGTAAAAAAAGATAAACTCAGGGATCCGGCCATTGCCTTGAAATTCTCCGGTATAAAGCCCGGCATGAAAGTGTTCGACTTTTTTACCGGTGCTGGCTATTACGCCTTTTTGATGTCAATTATTGTTGGGCCTGAAGGAAAAGTTATTGCCCACAATCCACCCAAAATTTATGAACTTTTTAGTAAATTCAGAGAGACTGTAAATCAGAGAAAACAAAATAAAAACTTTCAAAATGTCTCCTGGTTGGATGCACAACCCGATCAACTCACCGCAGTCCCTTCAAACTCTCAAGATCTACTCATGTCTCATCTGGTCTTTCATGACGCTTTCTGGATTGGTGGCGATCCACAAAAAACCGTGGCTGAATTTTACAGAATTTTAAAACCAGGCGGTAACGCCATCATTATCGATCATGCAGCTGTGAAAGGTTCAAAAGATAAAGCTGCAAAAAATCAGAAAGGGATCCATAGAGTTGATGCTGACTACGTTATAGAAATGTTCAAAAAAGCCGGTTTCAAACTGGCCGCTAAAAGTGATGCTTTCCGCAATCCGAAAGACGATCGAACCCAGGCTTTTTTCTCTAAAAAGCTTCGCGGTAAAAAAACCGATCGCTTT
>CAZKUH010000050.1:0-9545 GCA_964555895.1 uncultured Enterobacterales bacterium | reverse complement strand
CGATGATGTCACCTACGAAGATGGCAGTAGTCGTTGGGCAAAGTTTCAAAATTCTCAGCCAACATTTTATTTTACCAGAGAGCGTTTATTTTCCGCTTCTTTAGAGCTGTACACTAAACAGAAAAAGGATGTCAAAAGCTTTGTTAATAATATAAAAACCGGAAGATTTGACCGAACAAACAACTATTTGCCACTGACATTTAGCATATCTGCCAAGGGCTATTGCATTTATGAGATTAATGAGTATTCTTCTAAATATTTTTCTCTGGATAGAATTGATATGAATTTTATCAAGAAACCCACAATTTTCCTTGGATTTCAACAAGCCTTTTTCTAATGCTACAGTTTTAATGCCTAACAATTAAAATTCTGCCTAACAAAAGCCATAATTCTCTATTTATCAAATACATACTTGCTTATTTCAGCAGATTTTATGATAATACAACTGTAGGGATACTTTTGGAGAGGATCGGAGGACAATGATAATCTAATAAGAATAAAGGTTTCTTCCATGGTACAAAACAGTACTTTTTTACCTTCTTACAGTGAAAGCCCCCCGGCGGCAGCGGAATACCTGCGTCAAGCTCTGCCACTAATGTCAGCAAATAATATTCCTACCGATCCAGTCAATTACAGCATATGGTATGAATATGTTTCCGGTAAAAATTTACAACTGCAACATGCCGTTGATGAAATAATTGCCAGTGGCGGTAATTTCGATTTGCCAACCAATCAGCAACTTTATAAACAATATATTTGTGATGACAGCGTTGAATCTTTTGAAAATATTAGAACTTCACTCTTAGCATTGATCGGTTCTACCATGGAAACTGTCGATTTAACTAGCTTAAAAGCTGCTGTTGCAGAATCAAATTTTTCCACCAGAACAGAAAATCTGGAAGCAGCCGTTGATGTGAACGATATCAAATTAATTTTAAGTGAAATTATTCTTGAAACCAGAGAGCTTGCCAGTAGCAGTACCTTGTTAAAAAGAAAGTTACATGAAACTAATCAGGAGGTGAGGTCACTTAAGGATGAATTGGAAAAAGCAAAGGAATATGCTCTCACAGATGGTCTCACCGGGCTGCTTAACCGAAGAGCTTTTGATGCCGAGTTGGAGCTTCTGGTCAATGGAGCAGTTGCCGACGATCAAATTTCTTTGTTAATTTTTGACCTTGACTATTTTAAGAATATAAATGATGAATTTGGTCACTTGGTCGGGGATAAAGTTTTAAAATTTGTGGCTGCTTTGTTACAAAAAAATGTAGAAAATGGCCATCGGGTTGCCCGTATCGGCGGCGAAGAATTGGCGATTATTATGCCGGATACTTCAAAACAGAAAGCATTGTTTATCGCTGAAAAAATAAGATCTAAACTCGCTCGCAGCAAGCTACAAAAAAAGCAATCCAATGTAAAACTGGGATCTATTACAATTTCGGTTGGACTTTCACAACTTCGTGGTGATGACAATAAATCAAGTTTTATGAATCGGGCAGACAGGGCTTTATATCATGCAAAGGAGCATGGTCGTAATCAGGTAGCAGACGAAAATATGTTGGACTGATAGTAATATAAAATTTAATTAATTAGGTTGTCAGAATGAAAGCAATAGTTATTTCAGGGACAGGTTTGTTTACGCCAGAGCAAACCATTAGCAATAGTGAGTTAGTGGCTTCTTTTAATCGCTACGTCGATAATTTCAATCATGAAAATGCATCGGCTATTAAAAGTGGCCATATCGATTCCCTGTTACCCTCCGATACAGAGTTTATAGAAAAAGTTTCTGGCATCAAGTCAAGGTTTGTACTGGATAAGGCCAGTATTTTAGACCCGCTTATCATGCATCCCGAATTAAAAGGTCGAGCAGATGAAGAGTATTCCATCATGTGTGAGATGGCTATTCATGCCGCAAATGAAGCACTAGAACAAGCTGGACTGGATGCAGCAGACATTGATATGGTGCTCGTGGCAGCTTCCAATATGGAACGTGCCTACCCAGCAATTTCCGTAGAATTGCAAGCAGCTCTGGGATGCCAGGGCTATGGTTTTGATATGAATATTGCTTGTTCATCAGCAACCTTTGGTATTAATACGGCGATGGATGCCATCAAAAGTGGTTCAGCAAGTAAAGTGTTGATGGTTAATCCGGAAATTTGTTCCGGGCATCTGAATTTTCGTGACAGAGATTGTCATTTTATATTTGGTGATGTGTGCACTGCGGTAATTATTGAAAGTAAAAATGCAGCGATGGCGCGTCAAACTGAACAATTATTTGAAATAGTCAAGACGCGATTAACTACTCGCTATTCTAACAATATTCGTAACAATTTTGGTTTTCTCAATCGCCAGTCTGATGACCCTCAAACGCTATTATTCAAACAAAATGGACGGAAAGTTTTTAAGGAAGTTGTACCTGTAGTGGTTCATCTTATTGAAGAAGTTTTACAGCAGGCAAAAGTGAAAATAGCTGATATTTCAACACTGTGGTTACATCAGGCAAACGCCAATATGAATCATTTGATTGCGCGAAAAATTTTGGGCCACGATCCCAGTGAAGAAGAGTCTCCTACCGTATTAGATGAGTACGCCAATACCAGCAGTGCCGGTTCTATAATCGCATTTCATAAAAATAAAAACAAACTGAAACTGAAGCAAAAAGGTGTACTCTGTTCGTTTGGTGCAGGATATTCAGCAGGTGCTATTTTGTTGACTCGTATCAGCTAATTTTGCGCTTGTCTCTCAATAATCGAATTAAAGGCAGGAATAACAACAGCCATGAAAGGGCGCCAATACTTTCAACTTTTAGATCGGAATTAGGATTGTTGGTTACAGGAGGGGGAGGTGTGGTATTTCCACCGCCACCGTTGTTGTTTCCCGCATTAGGATCGGTTTCGTTTTCCACAATTGTTACGGTGGTATTGCTCGGAGCGCCAATTACTGCACCACCTGTCGGACTGGATAAACTTAAACTAAAGGTCTCATTACCTTCAAAAATCTGATCATCTAAAATGGTTAGCGTGACAGTCTGTGTATTTTCTGTATTGGCGAAGGAAACCACTTGAGATATTGCTTGATAATCCTGTCCGGAGCTGGCACTGCCATCAGCGCTATTAAGCATAACACTCACGGCACCCTCATTTCCTGACGCTCTACGGATAATGATGTCAGCCGTTCCGGCATTCTCGTCAATATTAAGTGTTTGATTATTCATGAGTAAAATGCCTGGGGATGGTGGATCATCATTATCAGCAATAGTGACGGTTGAGCGAATAGCCGAACCCAGTCCCGCACCACCAGCAACATTACTCAGGTTAACAAAGAAGTTCTCATCACCTTCAATATCGGTATCATCGATGATACCGATGACTATTTGTTGTGAAGTCTGGCCGTCGGCAAATGCAAGCGTGCCGGAACTGGCCAAATAATCATTAACCGCCACCGCTGAGCCATCGGCTGTGGCAAAATCTACACTGACATCTCCTTGTGTGCCCGGACCCCGACTGACAGTTAATGTAACAGTCGCCCCATTTTCAGCGATGATCGGACCTTGAGAGGCAGCAGTAAAACTAATTTTTCCGTTGGGATGCAGGTTATCGATCCAGTCACGAATAACAGCTTGATCAGTGGCACTGATAAGATTGCCACTCGGTGGCATCACGCCACCACAACCATTTGGCGCACCGCTCACTTTTGCAAAAAGAACAGAGCTAGCACTATCCCGATCAACCACTCGCTTCATGTTGGGATTACAGGTTGCCGTTATTTCAAATAATTCTGCGAATGAGGTGGTGGCATTTTCGAGGTTTAAACCACCATTTTCATTACCCGTAATATGACAGGCGATGGTGCAATTGGCATTAAAAATAGCTTGAACTTCATTGGGGACATCTTCGGCGCCCACGTTATTCATAACAATAAGTGTTAATCCGGCAAACAGACTAAATGCCCGGAGAAAATGGCGTAAAAAGGTTTTGGATAATGTCGGAGAAGAAATCAGTTTGTTTTTTTCCATAAAACCACCGGTTATTTTACAACAGTTATCCTCTAACTGTAGCAGTTTCAGCAGCGGGTGTTTGAAAACCTTTAGTGCTTTTGTGAAACCGGTCACACATCTTCATCTATCATGGGTATAAATGACACTTTTACCCAGTTAAGCTACACAAATTAATCGGCAAATTTAAAGATAAAGAGAGATTATCGCTATAAATCGCCTAAATGCACGCAATGTGAGGTGTGTTTCTTCGGTTAAATGACTTACAATATGTTCGGTTAGGTGTGTATTTCATTTTCAGAAAAAAATCCTGGTGAAGAAATAAACTTAAATTAAATCAATGACATAAAACAATGGAATTATAGAGTCGTTAACCAGGTTAAGTCATGTTGTCGGCCAGATGATGAAAATCTTCGGCAACGAGCAAATGCTGCACAAAACCTGAAGTTGCAATATTGACTCGTATTAGAATAATTATTATGCGTCTAAAACAAATAAAACTTGCTGGATTTAAATCATTTGTCGATCCGACTACCGTACCTTATCCTGATAATCTGTCGGCCATTGTCGGGCCGAACGGTTGTGGCAAATCGAACATTATTGATGCCGTAAGATGGGTGATGGGCGAAAGTTCAGCTAAAAACCTTCGTGGTGATGCGATGACGGATGTCATTTTTAACGGTTCTACGGCAAGAAAGCCAGTCGGTCAGGCCAGCGTCGAATTATTGTTTGATAATTCAGAAGGCCGGCTTTTGGGTGAATACGCCAGCTATAACGAACTGTCAATTCGCAGAACAGTCACCAGAGATTCTCTTTCCACCTATTATCTTAATGGCACCCGATGCAGACGAAAAGATATTACCGATATTTTTCTGGGTACCGGTTTGGGGCCTCGAAGCTATGCCATAATCGAACAGGGCATGATTTCCAGGTTGATTGAATCTAAACCACAAGAATTACGTGTTTTTATTGAAGAAGCGGCGGGCATTTCCAAATATAAGGAAAGACGAAGAGAAACAGAGACACGTATTCGCCACACTCGAGAAAACCTAGACAGATTATCTGACTTAAGAGATGAATTAGCTAAGCAATTATCTCATCTGCAAAGACAGGCCCAAGCGGCTGAAAAATATAAACAGCACAAAGCCAATGAACGCACATTAAAAGCACAGTTAGCGGCAATTCGATGGCAGGATCTCAATGCTTCGGTTGAAGTGCTCGAAACGCAGATTCGTCAATTAACTGTCGAGTTGGAGGAAAAAGCTTCCGCCCAGCAAGGTACCGATACTGCGATTGAAAAACAACGTGAATTACAAATTGAAAGCAATGATAACTTTAATGAAGTCCAGGGCCGGTATTATGGCATTGGTGCTAATATCTCCAGAATTGAACAGGATTTAAAACATCGAGCAGACAGAAAAATAGAATTAACTGAGGATTTGGCACGTTCAAAGCATTCTCTGAGAAATGTCGAAGAACATCAATTGGAAGATACAGAAAAAGTTCAACAGCTCACTGCAGAATTGTTGGAATTGGAACCCGAATTACAGCTAAATAATGAAACGGCGGAAAAGTCGAACGAAAAACTCACAGAAGCGGACACTTCAATGAACCTGTGGCAACAGCAATGGGATGCTTTCAATCAACAAGCATCCAGCCATAGTCAACAGACCGAGATTCAAAAAACACGTATTCAACATATAGAATCTTCGTTGGCACGACAACAGCAACAACGGCTGACACTGACTGATGAGAAGCACAAATTGTCGCGCAATCAAGAGGCTGATGATATTTCTCAACTGACGCAAGAACTTGAAGTTATTGCTATGAGCATTGAAGAAGTTTCTCTGAATGTGACTGATAAACAAACGCAATTAACGCAACAACGTCAACTCAGAAACCAAATACAATCGCAACTGGATGTTGAGCGAAAAACTTTGCAACAGTTGGAAGGTCAAATTGTTTCACTTGAAGCGTTGCAACAAGCAGCTTTAGGGAAAAGTTCAGAGCATGTACCGCAATGGCTTGCTCACAAAGGCTTGGTAAATGCTAAAAGGCTTGCTGAAAATATTGAGGTTGAATCGGCTTGGGAAAGAGCCGTCGAGACGGTTTTGGGTGATTATTTACAGGCGGTTGTGGTCGATGAGATTATAGATCCAGCAGCATTGTTTGCTGAGTTTAAAGGGGGCGCTATCACACTGATAGATTCTGCTACCAGCAAGCAGAACCTCGCCACCACAGTGCCAACACAATTCACCACGATTTTAAGTAAGGTTACAACTACCACGGCAATTGAGTTTGCCTTGGAGAATATTTTTATTGCTCATTCTATTGCTGAAGCGATGGAGATAAGAACACAATTGAAAGCGAGCCAATCGGTTGTAACAGCCGAAGGCATCTGGATGGGGTCTGGTTGGTTACGGATCTGCAAAGAAGAAGACGCGGCCTCTGGTATTCTTGCGCGGGAAAAAGAACTTGTCGAAGTGAATAAAAAAATCACAACGCAATCTCTATTGGTCGAAAATTTACAGCAAAAAATGCAGGATATTCGGCAAAATTTAACGGAGATTGAAGCGCAATGGCAGATGGTGCAAGAACAATTGTTGCAGTTGAATCAGCAACATGCCAAAAAGGATAATCAACTTCAAACGCGGCATTCAAATATTCAGCATATTCAGCAAAGAATTCAAAGGCTCGACAATGAAATTAAAGATTTAGTGCAACAAAAAGACCAGGAACAGGAAAAATTAGCGGCAGCAAGAAAATTATTGGAGACAGCAGTTGAGTTGATGGCAACGGATGAAAGTTTACGCACAGAACTTCTGCAAATAAGGGAGCAGCGACGTGAAAATTTATTTCTCATAAGAGAGCAGGCACGAGATGATAAGGAACGTGTACATCAACTCGCCTTGCGCACAGAATCTATTCGCACAGAACTAAACGCCACTAAAAATAATCAGGATAGGGCTTCCAGTCAGGCGAAAGAACTGACTGAGCGGTTGCTTTATTTGTCAGAACAAATACAGGAAAATGAAGAACCTGTCGAAGAGAAAAAACTGGCATTAGCGCAAGCGCTTGAAAAACATTTACGGGTAGAACAAGAGCTAAAGACAGCGCGTGAAAAACTGGAGCAATGTGAGCAGCAATTAAGAGAACTGGAAAAACAGCGGATAAATTATGAACAAAACTATGATGCGGTACGAAGAAAGTTGGAATCTGAAAAGTTAAATTGTCAGGCTCAAACGATTCAGCGTGACAATCAAAAAAATATATTAACTGAATCTAAATCCGTGTTATCAGAAGTTATTTTATCATTACCCGAAGCGGCAAGTGTAGAAAGCTGGAGCGAACAAATCGTCAGGATCTCTATAAAAATTGAGCGGTTGGGCGCTATCAATCTGGCTGCTATTGAAGAATATGAAACGCAAAGTGAAAGAAAAATATATCTGGATGCACAACATGATGATTTAATTGAAGCATTAGAAACTTTAGAATCAGCCATCCGTAAAATTGACAAGGAAACGCGAACAAAATTTAAAGAAACCTTTGATAAAATTAACAAAGGATTGCAGGATTTGTTTCCAAAAGTGTTTGGAGGCGGACACGCCTATCTCGAATTGACCGGAGAAGATTTGCTGGATACTGGTGTCACCATTATGGCGCGCCCCCCTGGTAAAAGAAACTCTACCATACATCTGTTGTCGGGCGGTGAAAAGGCGATGACAGCAATTGCGCTGGTATTTGCCATCTTCCATCTGAACCCGGCGCCATTTTGTATTCTGGATGAAGTGGATGCCCCACTTGATGATGCTAATGTTGGACGATATTGTCGCCTGGTGGAAGAAATGTCACAGAGAATACAGTTTATTTATATATCACATAATAAACAGGCTATGGAAATGGCGCACAGCTTGATCGGTGTGACAATGCAGGAACCTGGTGTTTCCAGAATGGTCTCAGTGGATATAGAGGAAGCGGCAGCTATGGTTGCAAAATAAATGGTTGCAAAGTAAAACGATTTGTTTTTTTAATGATTTTGTTTCGATAATTGATGAAAATGGCACAAGATGAAATTAGGCACTACACGGGAACTTTTGAGATATTTTTATGACGGAAGAACTGCGATTAATATTACTGGGTTTTGGTGTTGCTATTATCGGATATATTATCTGGGATGCGAGGCGCAAAAAAAATGTTAAAAAAGACAAAAGTCAGCATATTTATCTCGAAAGTCATGAGGAAAAAAACACAGTTTTTCAAGCGCCAGAATCATCAACGGATATAACCGGTCTTCAGCAAACGGCAGAAAATACTGGGATTAGACTGGAGCCAGATATTTCAGATGATTTTATCAAACCGGAGGCGTTGCAAACTCATGATAAAGACCACAGTCACTTTGTAGATGAAGATATTGCTGAAGCCGAAACGAATGAAAAAATACTGGTATCTGAATCTGATCCGGGTATTGTAGAGAAAATACCCCAGCCAGGTTTTTTTTCTATACTGAAAAATAGTAAATCCAGCCCGATAGATATAGCGGACAAACCAACGAAAGTGCTCAATATCCACAAACCTGAAACAGTCATTACTATTAACGTCATGGCTAATGTTGATGCGGATTTTAATGGTGAGAAGTTACTTCAGGAATTGTTAACACTGGGTTTTAAATTTGGCGAAATGAATATTTTTCATCGGAATCATCACGCAAATGGACAAGGAGAACGTTGGTTCAGTTTGGCCAATGCTTTTAATCCTGGCGAATTCAATCTTGAAAAAATGGCGGAGTTTTCCACATTGGGTTTGACCATTTTCATGCTTTTGCCAGGGCCGCAACAACCTCAGATGGCTTTTGAATACATGTTGAAAGCGGCTGAAAAGTTAGCTGATGTTTTTGATGCTCACCTGGAAGATGGTAGTCATAGTGTGCTTACTCGGCAAAGAATAGCGATGTATCGAGAAGAAATAAATCATTATTAAAATTTTATGCGAAAGTGAAAATGTAAATTTATGAATATTGATACAGCAAAAGAACAAGTTAAAACGCTTAAAGTTCAAATCGAAGACTATAACTATCGTTATTATGTACTTGATGATCCGTTGGTTCCAGATATTGAGTACGATCGCTTGATGGAAAAATTGAAATCACTCGAACTGCAATATCCTCAACTTATTTCTAAAGATTCCCCAACCCAGCGAGTGGCTGGAAAGTCATCGAATGATTTTAAAAAAATCCAACACCAGCTACCGATGCTCTCACTTGATAATGTTTTCAGTGAAGAGGCTTTAGATGAATTTGCCAAGAGACTCTATCAACGTCTCGAAATTTCTGAGGATATTAATTTTACCTGTGAACCTAAACTTGATGGACTAGCTATCAGTTTACTTTATGAAAAAGGGCAATTTGTTCAAGGGGCTACCAGAGGTGATGGTGCGACTGGTGAGGATGTCACGAGTAATGTTAGAACCATTAAAAACTTACCTTTGAGATTGCGCGGCCAAGACTGGCCAGAACATGTTGAAGTCCGTGGAGAAGTTTTAATGCCTAAATTGAGTT
>CAZKUH010000049.1:0-9680 GCA_964555895.1 uncultured Enterobacterales bacterium | reverse complement strand
AATTATTTTAGCTTTGACATGTCAGTGATGGCCGTGTTTTATTGCTGGCGAATGTAAAGGTCTTGTTTTGATAATCCCAGCCCGCACGCTAACAGGACGAGCAGTGGCTTTACAAAAATTACGGGGGAAAGTGTATTTCACATATTTGGAATTGTTTTTATAATTACTTTCTACAAAGTAATGGTGTCTGTCCGTATACAATCGGTTTACTTCCTTTAGAATGACTGTTGACGCACAACCTCGTCTTGCAAACCACTAAAATAGCTGTACTGCCTTCGGGGAAATTATGGTTTGTCATATCACCCTATGATATTTGGTGCGATATTGATAAGCAGTTATATTTCTATGACTATGCTTATCCAAAGCCTAGGTTAACTAAGTCTGAGGAGATTGAATTTTGGAATCTTATTCATACTGGGAAATTTATTTTGGAAGTGCTAAAAATGTCCCTCTATTTTGTCTGGTTACTTCCCGCATTAAGGTACTGAATCTAGTAATATTTTGTCCTGTGATAAAACCAATCGCATGAACTCTTGCAATCCTTTTACCCGTTTTTTTATCCGTATTTAGACGGTTAAGCATTTTTATCACCGGGTCATATGAACCGCCACTGTAATCATCTCCTAATATATAAATTGACAAACTTGGAGTAGTTTTTGCGTAGGTTTTCAATGCCACTTCCAAACCTTCAACCGGACTACTATTGGAAAGACTCATCCAGTTTCGCATGGCATCGAGCACTGCTTTTCGAATTCTGCTACTGTCTTTGATCCATTTACCCGATGTCGATGAAATAAGATAGCTTCCCATGTCATTCATCACCTGAAAACCTTTAACTTTTGGATGAATATCCAATATTTTTTCCATTTCTGACAGTAGTCTTGGCCAAATTCTTAGCATACTCCCTGAAGTATCAACAATAAAAATGATATATTCACTATCGACCGGTATTCCTCCAACTTCCTGCTCTCTTTTCTTTGATATTGCACTTTTTAGCGCGGCTTTATGTTGAGATGATTTTACTATCTCTAAGCCACTGATAGAGGATTCTAACTGTAGTGCTTTTTGTTTCTCGTTAGATATTTCCCTCCCCAGAATTTTGTTTTTTGAAGAAACCATTTTACTCTGTGACTTTATCTGATTGAAATTGACCTTCATACCTTTCAACATTTCATTGAGTTGCTGGTTTTTACTTTCCAGTTGCGAAACTCTCTGGATTTGTTCCGAGATATTTTCGACACTTTCAACTTCGATAATATCTCCATTTTTAGCCAGTAATACCAACATGACTACAGCGCCAAATGCAGAAGAAATGATGTCCAGAAAAGACAAACTGAAAATTTCAAAGGACTGCCTTGTTGGTTTCATGGCCAGGAATCTGCTGGACTTAATAATAGTCCGCCCGTGTTAGAAGCCCAATTCCAATAAGCCTTAGGTGCAGAGGGGTCACCTTCTAACGGAAGCAGAATAATATTCACTTTCACACCCGCAAGGTTTGCATTTTTTACAGACTGATAAAACAGAATTTCGCGACACTCGCCACTGATGGTTGTTGCTTTGCCAAAAAAGGAACCACACTTTGTAAACGCGCCTAAACCACCCCCTTTCTCTCCCAGGGTGGGTAACCCGTCTGTGATCAAATAAAGATTTGTCAGATGTGGATTGACAGCTACCATTTTGTTGATTGCCGATTGTAAATTTGTTCCTTCTTCCGGAATCAATTTATCTAAAGCTGTTGAAAGTTGTAGAATTTTTTGTCGATCCGAGGCATTAATAATTTTATTAGGGCCAACAACATGAGCATCCTTATTGAAAGATACCATGGTCAATTTTGATGATTGAGGTACTCTCGCTAATAACCAACGGGCAACTCGTATGGTTCGTGACCATTTTGGAGCCGATCTTTTTTGCGCATCACTATCAAATTTACGTCGAATCACATCCACTAATTTTTCTTCAGTCATAGATGCGCTGTTATCAAGTAAAATGCCTATCGAACTTCCTTCAACATTAAGGCCGAGTAAATAGGTCTCTTCTCCTTTTCCTGCCAATTCCACAACATCCTCAGCCTGCATAGGGGCATCTACTACAATCGATTTCTCAAGTACGGCAAGGGCTTTTGATTTAGCTGCATTATTTTTACTGGTGTCATTAGACTGTTTTAACAACAATTGCATCAGCCGTTTTTTTTCTGTAAGTGCTTTTTTTAAATCATCCATCTTTTGGCTGGTAGTTTTAATTGTTGATTCGATTTTCCTCTGTTTTAGGGTGAGCTGTTGAATCTCTTTTTTTAAACGCGGCGTTTCTACGGAAAGTTGCGGCGGTTTGACATTAAATTTGACCAACATAAAAAGCAAGATCACAGCACCTAAACCACAGGACATTACATCCAGGAAAGATAGATTAAAACCTTCTGTATTACGGCGCTTTAGCATTGAGTAGGTAAAGGTGTTTGAGCAGGTATTTTTCACAATGAGCCTGAGTTTCAACAACTTGTTCATCTTGTAATTTCTGCAATTGATGCAGTAAAAACATCAATAAAATACTAATCAGCAAAGCTACAAACGTTGAATTAAAAGCAATACCAAGGCTATCAGTCATACCTGCAATGTTTCCAGAAAGAGCATCATCAGCCTGAGCTAAGGCCTGGCCAATTCCTCTTACTGTGCCAATGAAACCAATCGAGGGAATCATCCAGATTAAATAACGAATCATCGAATTGCCAGATTCCAACCTCACGGCTAAAGATTCTACACTCGCCTGTAGTGCATCAGATGCATTTTGCACATCTTGAGTAAAGTTAAATCGATGAATACAGCTAATCCAGGTTTTTAGCAGGGCTTTATCTTTATATTCACTGTGCTCTAAAACACTGACCGCTTCATTCAAATCAATCGAGCCATCTTTCTCAAAAGAGGCTAAAAAATCATGAGAAAAAAGTACCCTGTCATTAACCAGTGGAATTACTTTAGACAGAATCAGGTAAATACACCAGAACATCGCGATGATACTCACTTCCTGCTCCATATCCTTGATGATGACAAAGAAACTTCTAGAAGCATTCGCAGCCCCTGAATGAAGAATTGCAGTTGCATTAGGATGGACGTAACCTACATAAAATAAGTGCACCAATACTATACTCAACACCAGCACTATGGTTGACTGAACAAATGAGTTGGGTTGACCGAAAGTATTTTTGAAAGTCTGCTTATTACTGGCCATTTTATATATCCACGGGAAAAGTTGTCGGTGAATTCAAACTGATGGACTCTTCTTTTGCTATTGAGGCAAAAGCACTTAGTGCAATAGCGGTTAGTACCGCCAAGGCGATCAGAATTTTTTTTAGAGTTGTATTTTTCATCTTTTATTCCTCATTGATAGCGAGCCACTCTGAATCCAACTGTAACCTTTTTATTGATCAAAGGTTCACGATAGGATGCTCTTAATTCACTAATTCTACCGCTGTTATAATTACCGCCTTTATAAAAGTGTCTGTCCCCTCTAGACGGTCCCATCGGATCTATTAAAATCTGGCTGGGATCGGTCATGGAGGTTGAATAAAAATCGTGAACCCATTCACTGACATTTCCTGCTAAATCAAAGAGACCTGCCGCATCTGCTTTAAAACTACCGATCGCTGATTTCGCGATAAAACCATCTTTATATTTTATGAGATAAAAGGTATTTTGTGCCTTAACACTTTCATCAGCAAAATTAGCGGTTTTATTTGGTATGTTTTCGGAGTTGCCCCATACAAATATGGTTTCTGTGGGACGATTCGCTTTACGAGCGAGCCATTCCCATTCGGCCTCTGTAGGTAGACGATAACCTTTTGAGCGACGGTTAAAACCAAAATATTGCCCGTTTTGAATCTTGTAGAATTTGGATAAACCATCATGCTCACTTAACCAATTGGAAAATTGGGCTGCTTCAAGCCAACTAACATTGCTCACCGGCAACTGACTGTTAGCCGTTGCCTGACGGAATTTTTGGTAAACTGATTCAGATATTTCATGCTGACTAATCAGTATAGGTCGAGTAAATTCTACATTTCTAGTGAATTCATTGCGCCGCCTACCCGGTTCATTCAAAGCCGACCCCATTTTAACTTTGTCGGGTTTGAACCTCATCATTTTAATGCCGATGGTTTCAGCAAATGTGGCTTGTCTTTGCTTTCGTCGTGCTTCAAATTCAGTTAATAAAATAGCATTAACAACAACTTTAAAATTTTCTTTTGGACGAATAATTTTCACTACCGTTCGATAGCCATTTTTGATAAATTGAATGTGATGACGGACGGCTAATAATTTTGTTGTTATTGGTGTGAACCCTATAGATTTACCATCAACTTTGACTTCTGAAACAGGCGCTGAACTGAAATGAACTTTGCCAAATTGTGGTTGTAAAACAATGTCCAGGTTTTGCTGAATATCAGGTTTCAATTTGATTTCTGTGCTGAATGAGCTAAAGCCTGCTTTTTGGTAAAGAATATGATGCTGTTGATTTGCCGAGATGGCCACTCTGTTATCGTTAGCTATTTGCTTGCCATCGATAAGTAAATCACCCGCATCAGGTTGAAGCTGAAAAAACAAATATGCTTTCTTTGAGGACAACCGATATTCTCGCACTGCGTTATGAGATTTATTGTTCAAAACAATACTATCTTGAGTCGGTTCATAACCATCCAGATCAATTAGAATTTCATACCGGCCACCGTTACGATCAATCGTTAATGGTGTTTTACCTATTTCTTTATCATCGATGAAAATAGTCGCCTTAGAGGGTATAGAAGTCAGTTTTATTTTCCCTGTTATGGGGGACAATTTCAGTTGTAAATTTTTTATTTCGTCAATGTCAATGGCAAATTTTTTATTTAGAGGTTGATAAAAAGGACTATCCACACTCAAATGATGTTGACCTGGTTTTACTTCGATATTCAGTTTGCTACCAACCTCAACCAATACATTGTCGAGATACCAAGTTGTTTCTTTAGTAGCGGGATCGGTAGTTGCAGTGACTTTACTCGGCTTTGGTTCCAGTAGAATATTAATAGTTGATGGGCTATCTAGAGTTATTGTTTTAAAGAACGGGATAAATTTTTTTGCCTCTATAGAGATTTTTGTCGTCTCAGATAGCGTATATAGTTTGTTGTAAAAAAACATACCGATACCCTTTTCAATCGAAAAAGAGCTTGTAATTCTGGCGTTCTCTGGCTGGACGTTGAGGATATATCTTTTGGAAGCGGTAAACGCTAACAACACCACCGTAATTAGCAATAATGTTGTTCCTGCAATAATCAACATTTTCAGATACTGTTGTCTATTTTGTGAAATTTTTTTGTCAAATTCTTTCATGGCAAATAATAGTGACTTCTCTGGCTGATGATCGGGGTTTTATTGAGAGATTAATACGATAGGTACGGTATCCATCACAAACACCTTCAAAAATATAACTACCTGGCTTCAATTTTAACTGCAATAATTTAGTTTTTCCGAGATGGTCCTGACCAACGATATTAATATCAGTTTTGCCATCAGAATGCACCGTAACAGATACCTTTGTTGCATAAAGTTTTAGAAGTGATTTCAGTTGTTGCAGTTTCTGAGTCACTCTCAAACTATTAAGTGCAATTTTCTGACTATTTTTGGCCGTAGCGCGAGCATATTTATTTATTTTTGAATCTTCCAATCGCTCGGGACGAGCCAGATAAATATTTAGATTGTTTTCCAGATTTAAAATTTTAGTAGTCAATATTTTTACTTGCTGAGTCCTCGGATTATTGTCAAAGTGTGCCGAAGAATTTTGGATAAATTGTTGTAGCTGAAGCCAGTTATCACTTGCAATTAAGCGGTCTATCTGTGAAAGAAAATCAGCCAGTTCCGCTTTCCCCATCGCATTATTAATTTTTTCGGATAACATAGCCACTTCGTGACGGCCAGGATCAAGAGATTTAGCTTTTTGTAGTGCATTAAAGGCTAAATTCAACTGTCCTTTTTCAATGTTAGATAAACCTCGAACAATCGCATCCGAAAATTGTATTTCCTTGGTGTTCTTTTCAATTCGTCTCAGTTTAGCCGCGAGTTCCATTCGTGCAGGTTCCAGTTTCAGAATAAGTCGTAATAAATCAGCCTGTTTTTGCTGGTTATTTTCAACAACTGCAATTTTAACTTTCTCAAGTAACTGGTTAATTTCAAGTAGCGTATTCACTCTCTTTTGCAACGCCAACATCCCGGTATCATTTGGCTTGATTTTTAAAGCACGATTCACATTCAACTCCGCTCGAATTTTATCGCCCTTATAAAAAAAATTGTTCGCTGCCAGCGCCCTGGTTTCAAAAGCTTGTTGCCAGTCCTCTTGCAATTGTTCTGCTTGTTGTGATGCGGAGTTTAACAAACGCAAAGCCTTTTCATAACCACCAGTTGAGAAACTGGTCAATGCCTGTTCTTTAGCATCCAATACTTGTTGATATCTTGCAGGATTCCATTTAGTCAAATCAATATTTTTTTGAAATATCGATATCTTATTTTCAAATTCAACTAGTTGGCGCTTAAAAATTTCTCTATTCTGATTTTTTTCTTTATCTATCGAAACGTTGGGAGATGAATCAACCGTTGTGATTGTCCTGTTAATTGAGTTCTCAGTTGTGGTATTCACTTGGCGCTGAATTTGTGGGGATTGGGGGAACATTTTCATGGCGACAATAACAATTAAAGTCAGACCAAAAATAGCTAACAGTGCAACTCCTAAGCGTCGATTTTTGATACTCCTTTCAATCCGTGCTTGCTTGATTTCATCATCGAGCATGTTTATTGGCTCTCAACAGCTTCAACTTGAAGGTTCGAATCAGCAGTTGATTCAAGAATAAATATTTTTTTCAATTGACTACGCCATTGAATATATTGATCATTGGCTGTACCGGTGAGTTTCACGGTTTTCTCCTCTAATGTCATCACTTGTGGATCCATCTCGATATCGAGATACTCTCCCATTTCATCAATGGTCGCCCGTTGCACTTTTGCTTCTGCACTATAGCCAAAACCATTTTTAATTAACAGCCCACCACCTATAATTGCAACATTTGTCAAAATATCTGTATTGGTAGAAGAATTGTTTTGTGAGGTCATAGCACCAGCAACAATTGCCAGTCCACCCAGAATTTTGACAAACAGGGCTTTACTTTCTGCTTTTTCTGCTGCTATCACGATTGGTAATGTTTTTTTCTGCCAGGTATGATAACTATCTTCAGTTTTTACTGAAAAAGCTTCATATTGAATTTGTAAGCGATCAATGAATAATTGATCCTGTAGGCGTAACAACGCAATCCGTTTAGACATGGGATCATTTCCGTCTGGTAAACCTGTCAGTGAAATCCACCCCCGTCGATTAGTATATAGATACTTTTTATAGCTTTCAGGAGAAAAGCTACTAGCAAATCGCATATCAGTGATTTGTTTTAAACGTGTTTTATCATGTTCAGATTTGTGTTTTAATAATTTGTAGACATAGCGTGCAATATCATCAAATATGGGTTGATAGGGATCTTTTCCGACATTTCTTTTATCTCGATAAAATCCTTCACTGACTTTGTGTTTGAACGTTTTTTTACCCCATCTTTTACCAGAGATATCAACCACTTCCAAATAAATTTGAATGTTTTGACTGTCTGATTTTTTAATTCTTCCAAGAACATATAAATCAGCCGCTACCTTTGAATTTGGAATCACACTGACATTGCCAAATACAGCTGTCTTTTGTAGCGCTTCTTTGGTGTTCAAAGCAAATCGATTGGCTTCTGCACGCCTCAGCTGAGGCCAGATACCTTGTTCGGTTATTTTATCTTGATCTTTGGGAATGCCAGGATTAAATACTGGGACTGCCACATCCAGATAGATTTTTGAATTAACATTAAATCTGGGTTTCTTTTGCTGGTTATGAGTGTCTATGAAAGAGCCGACAGACGATGTTGTTCTACTTGAAGTTTGACACCCAGCAAGAGTAATCACCAGACTCAAAAGCATTGTGGTTGCCCATCGAACTTTGATATAATTGGCTAATAATAAAAATAATTTTCGTTTATTGTCCATACAGATCTCACCTTGTTTTATTTTATATTAGTGCTTGTATTTTCTATACATATCCCAAAGTTTTTTTCGTTTTTCCGGGTCTTTTTCTTCTAAAGCTGCAGCTCTAATTTGTTTTTGCAGAACCGTATCGTTATCTGCTGGCGGTATATCTTTTGGAATCGTTCCATTCGCTACCGGAACTTTGATAGCAGCTTTTTGTTTTGCCAAGTCTGTATTGGATTGATTTTCTGCTGAAGTTTTATCCGATTGATTACTGTCATTGTTTCCCCCTGTGACTGAACCTGAACTTGAACCAGACTCAGCCCCATTTCTAGTCATAGAGTTAGCAGATTTCATATCCTGCTCCATGGCTTTTTGTGCGCAGCGCTCACGTTTTTTCACTGAGTCGTAAAGAGCCGCATCATACTTTGCTATCTCTTCTTTTCTGGTCAGAAATTTGTTGTCAATATCCTTGATAGCATGAACCGCACAATCTTCTAAAGCGGGTTCTTGTTTTTTAACTGGAGCAGCCGCAAGGACAGAATTCACTTGCAAAAACAAACCCATAGAAATTAATAGTGTAGAAATTGTTTTTTTAAATTTTACAATCATAATGTTTAGCTTAAATAAATTGTTTTATCCAACGTGCTGTTATTCCATAGAGAAATTTATATCATAGTTGATTGTGGGAATATACCCGTGATACATGGAAATACATATTTCAGCGTTCCGTTAGGTGTCAGTTGAAGGAGGTGGCTAATCCTTTCCAAGCCTAGTAACACAGTGCAACCACGTTAGCGGAACACCTGAAGGGTAAGGCAATAAGCCAACCCGTTTTTAGTTATGAAATCTTAAGTTAGACAAAAAATTATCTCCATGCATTTTTTACATACGAGCCATCCCTAGATATAAATGACTTGCCCTAAAATTTCATCCCTCGAACATGAAGACATCTCGATTTACTGAAAACTACATTTCAATGTGTCACGGGTATAGACGTAAATTAGACGATAAAATTACCAACTCATTGAAAATATTCGATATAACCAGTTCGCTCATGAGATATAAGTTTACGCCCTTGTGAATTGTAGGGCAAGTCCAGATAGGTTCTGTATTAGGAGTAAATTATCTGTCCTAATAATTAGTCCCCTGTCTGCATCAATATCTTCCACTTCCTGTCTTAAGCCCTTACCCAAACGCCAATCCATGCTGTAGAGCGTAAAGAAAAATACAAGATAACTGGCTTTGTTGGTTGCCATGAATAGTTTGTGGGCTGTGCTCCAGGAATGAGACTTCACCAGCGCGAGAAAGTACTGTTTGAGCTGATCGGTAGTTAAGTGATCAGGGCAGAGATCAAAAAACTGACTGAGCCTGCGGATACTACGGGAATACATCTCAATGGTTTTTTCACTTTTACCTTGAAGGATTAATGCGTTAGTATGTTTCTCATAGAGTTGATTAAAACGGGTTTGATCGAGGTTATTCATGGTTTTCTCCTTAATAGATCTCCACCATTGGAGGGTATTAAGAAGTACAGACGATCATTGGGGTTTCTGCCGCATAGCGGCTTCGTCCAACAAGGCGCTCAAACTACGCTGCGCTTCGTTTGCGCCGCAC
>CAZKUH010000048.1:0-9805 GCA_964555895.1 uncultured Enterobacterales bacterium | reverse complement strand
CTGAATAGCTCTACCAATGGAAAATTGTTGTTTTTATATTCTCGTATTTTATGATGTTCTTCTATCATTAATGTTATTTCTTCGATCCAGTCTTCTAAGTTATTCTCAATTAAATATTGTTTTGCTGGTGGAACGGATGGAGGAATATAATCAATGGTTTTTTCAATCCAAATTCCTAAGTCGTGAAAACACCCGGAAATTATTATTTTATTACGTTCATCATCGTTACATGGCTTTAATGCGAAACAAAAATTCACCATTCTATAGACGTGATTTTTATATCCGTCAAAATCATTTCCTATGGTTATTTTCCATTTTTCTAATATTTCCTCAATTTGTTCAATAGTTACTTCAATTTTCATCATGTATTTACCTTGTTGCGCTCTAACGTCCACATAAAAGGTGGCGAGTCAGGGACGTTCAGTGCAACGTAATGGCGCGATTTTTGATGTGTTTTTTGAATGAAGCCACCATGCGGCAGAAATCCAACGCCCTTTAGAATGAGAAAATAATTCTTTCAACACCACGCTAGAGAAAAGGGTTATTTGACCGCTCTCAAGATCAATTTCCCCTCCAGATTTGCCAGTATATCTTTTTTATTAATGTATTGGGATCTGAATTTTCCATTGGCATAATCTTCTGCTTGATCGGCATAATGTCGATCAAACACCACGCCCGATTGTCCCGTGGGGTTTATACCGAATGAATGGCTAACATCAGCAAAATCAATAATGCGTCTGGTGGATGGCCCGACAATGATTTTGAGTTCATCCCCTTCACTCTTAAACTTTAAATTATTTACCGCTTCAATACCGGCTCGGCTTGGAAAAGGCCCGACATTAAATAATTTATCCAGCGGTTTTACTTTTCCCAGGATGTGCTCATGGGTCAATTGCACTTCATTACTCCACTGCCACTGCTGCATATCAACGCCAAGTTTTAATTCCAGTTTCGATATTGCCTGTTTCCATGCTGTTACTATCAACTGTTCACGGGTTTCTTTATTGCTGGTATGAATGTTATCCCACCAAGGAGAATTCTTATTCGGGATGAGCTTCCACAAAGATCGATCCAATAAAAAACCATGTTGGAAGTTTATATAAAAATCATCACCTATTTCATCAGCAAAAGTTAACTGTAAAAATTTCAGACGAAACTCGGTGTATATACTTGGGGCCAGCAAATCAGGATCGTGTGCGCCACTCCATTTATCAAATTCAGTTATCGCTGTTAATGCATTGCCACTAAATTCTGACTGGTGCTTTTTAAGTACCGGGATCGCTATAGATTGGATCAATAACGCCATAGGCGGAGTATTATCCATGAGTAATTTTTTCATATCTGCAGCTGAAAATTTTTCTTTACTTTGCAAAAATTTCACTATTCTTTGTGGTCTGTCTCTGGGGGCATAATAGCCGGCAATTAAACCATCACCCATATCTTCGGGTTGATTATTTGCTGTATACAGATAACCTTTTGCCGGATTAATTAATCGCGGATTATGGCTAAAATCATAATATCCTAAAATATCATCTTTACCACTGGCTCCATCTAAAATCAATTTGGTGTTAGTCTGGGCGGAATGTATGGGCAATTTGGCAGTTGCCCACCAGGCAATATCACCGCTGGCATTGGCATACATTAAATTCAGTCCAGGGGCATGAATTTTTTCTGCCGCCGCTGCCGCTTTTTTTAAAGTGTCTGCAAAAGGTAAATCATAGAAGGCTTCAATTTGCTGGTTATCTGGCTCAAAAAAACCCCACCACATTGCAATTGGCTTATCGAAACCCTTTAATGGATCCTGTTTGGCTGACAATGAAGATAACATGCTATTGACCAGTGGACCATGGCGAGATTTCCAAACTTCAAATTTGACATCATCTTGATCTTTAACCTTGATAACTTCTGTTCTAATACTAAAATTTTCCCAGTGATCGATGGCCCAATACTGTTTGCTATTTTCAGGGTTAACCCGTTCCACATATAAATCCATATCATCATTTTCAAACATGGTTAATCCCCAGGCCAGTTTTTTATTGAAGCCCAATAATGGAGTAGGAATTAATGCGAGAAAATGGCCATAGACTTGCGTGTTATCTGAATGTAAGTCCGCTTCGTACCAGACTGATGGCTGACTGTAGGCAATATGGGGGTCATTGACAAAAATTGGCTTGCCGGATGCTGATTTTTTTGCTGAAACTATCCAACTGTTACTACCCTGGAACAATCCTAAAGGCATTACCTGATTTATAATGAGTGCAACATTCCGGGTTATTTGTGCCAGTTGTTGGGTATTATTGAAATTATTTTTCAGTTCCTTTGTGTTGTTTGTGTTTGTGTTTGCTGTCGCAGGTTTTAATGCATTAACGGGTAGCTGGTATTTGCCAGGAACCGCGAGAAAATCCAGATCATCCAGATATTTTTGTGGTAATTGTTGTGCTAGGCGTGTGAGCAACGGGTCATCTTTTAATGCTTGTGCGAACGAAAATGACATATACCCCATAATGGATAATATATCTTGCTTGCTATATTCATGTTGAGGAATGTTGAGCAGCTCAAATTCCACAGGCGTTGGTCCGGATTTTACAAATTGATTGACACCGTCCAAATAGGCATCCATCATTTCAAGAATCTTCGGATCCGATCTTTTTGATACCGATTCAAGCCATTTTTGCGCGTATTCTTCCAGTCCCAAGGTTCTGAAGAGTCGATCAGCACCAATAAGTTTATTCCCCATTATTTCCGCTAATTTCCCTTGAGATAAACGGCGTAATAATTCCATCTGGAACAATCGATCTTGTGCGTGCACGTAACCTAGGGCACGATACATATCCAGATCATTTTTGGCATAGATATGGGGTATGCCATATTTATCAAATAAAACACTGACATCTTCTGCAAGATTGGATAATTTAATTTCTCCATCTCTTTGCGGTTTTGCATGTTGAATATAAAAAAATCCGGCAAGCAGTCCCAACAATATAATTACGGCTAATATTTTAATTATTTTTTTTGTCATTTTTTTCTCACATTTAAAATTTTATTTTTCTAGGCTAAATTGCCACGGTCATTTCATCAATGAGTAACGATCCGGTTTCAAGTGCAGAACGCTTATCCAGATCATTGCCGGCAGTCTGTAGTCCCAAAAACATATCCTTTAAATTTCCAGCAATGGTAATTTCTTTTACTGGATGAACTATTTCACCATTTTCAATCCAAAAGCCACCCGCGCCTCGCGAATAATCTCCTGTGAGCAAATTTACCCCTTGCCCCATTAACTCCGTGATTAATAATCCTTGCTTGATATCCGAAATTATTTCCGCCTGGTTGCGGTTATGATGGGTCAGTTTCAGGTTAGTCACACCACCTGCATTTCCAGTGGTTTTCATTGCCAGTCTTCTGGCCGAATAACTTGAAAGTAAATAGTGCTTCAATACGCCATTTTCTACGATATTTTTTTCTGTTGTCTTGACGCCTTCCCCGTCAAAAACTTTACTGGCATGCCCTTGTAATAAATGAGGATATTCTGTGAGGTTGAACCATTCTGGAAACAATTGCTCACCAAGCGCATCCAGCAGAAAACTGGTTTTTCGGTAAATTTGCCCACCGCTTACTGCAGAAAGGAAATGACTTAAAATACTCTGTGCCATATCAGGTGAAAATAATACTGGAAATTTCCCCTGGATAGCATCTTTAGCATGTAATCGATTTAATGTGCGAAGCGCCGCTTCCCTGCCAATGACTTCAGGGGTATATAATTTCTGTGGTAAACGTTCTGAAGAATAATAGTAATCTCGCTGCATTCCATCCTCGTCTTCAGCAATCACCACACAACTTAAAGAATGCTGCGTACCTTTCTTAAAACCACAAAATCCAGCACTATTCGCTAACAAACTCAACCCTTCGTAGGTTGATACAGAGCTTCCTTCGGTATTCGTGATCTGTTTATCCGTATCCAGCGCCACTTTTTCCGTGTTTTTAGCTAATTCAATGAGCGCCTCGATAGAAGTTAACCAAGGGTGGTATAAATCAAGATCAGGAAATTCGGTTGCCAATAAATCTTTTTCAGCCAGACCAGAAAAAGGATCTTCAGCGGTATATTTTGCGATGGACAAAGCGGCATCAATTGTTTGCTCGATACCCTGAGTTGTAAGATCCGTGCTACTTGCCTGTCCTTTTCTTTTTCCTTTATAAACAGTCAAAGACAAGCCTTTATCGCAATTAAATTCTAAAGTCTCAATTTGCTGATGTCTAACTTCAACAGAAACACCTTGAGTGTTACCTAGCGATAATTTAACTTCTGTTGCCCCTTTGGATTTCGCTTTCTCTAAAATGAAGTCCGCAAGTACTTCCATCTCTTTTTGCTTTTTCAGCCAATCCAGGGGTTGAATTATTTCTTTATTTTGGGGCATGTATCTCT
Source organism: uncultured Enterobacterales bacterium (assembly GCA_964555895.1). Classification (GTDB taxonomy): domain Bacteria; phylum Pseudomonadota; class Gammaproteobacteria; order Enterobacterales; genus DRNA01. The sequence continues at coordinate 5,385 of CAZKUH010000048.1, read as the reverse complement.
CTCATTTATCAAATAATCAAACCTTTATCTGGCAGAATAACATACAGCCAAACACCTTGGAATGGTTGTTAAAAGTTAAATCGATGTTATCTGAAATAATTGGCCACTTTATTATTTGTCTTCCCAAAAAAGTAAAATGAGCTATTAGCTTCTTGTTCAGGGATCACGGGTATATACCCGTGTTATTGAGTTTTATTTCCTCTGCTGCTCCACCCTCAGCCGTTTCAGATGTGCATTGTTTCAATAACCAAGATCACTGTTTGAAAAATTCTAATTTTATGCTGGTTAATTTTGAGTTAAACTGTCGGCAGATCAATCACCCGATTACCCTGTTTGGCATGATATTACATACTAAATTTTTATCAATTGCACTGTCGCTGGCACCATTAATGTCTGCGAATGCATTGGATGTTAAAACCAACAATGCCTTGGATAGCGATCTTTGGGAAGATGATATCCCCGTTGTATTAACCGCAACGAAACTGAAACAGGCTCAATCTGAAGCCCCTGCTTCGGTGACTGTCATTGATAAAGAAATGATACAGGGTCTAGGCACGCGTAAATTAGTCGAAATTTTACGACTGGTCCCGGGAATGCAAGTGGGTTATGTCTCTGGCAACACCCCCGCAGTTGGCTATCATGGTTTGACCGATGATAATTCCAGAAGACTACAGGTGCTGGTGGATGGGCGTTCTGTCTATCAACAGGCGCTTTCCAGAATTCTTTGGGAAGATTTACCTATCTCGATAGAAAATATAGCACGAATTGAAGTCATTCGTGGGCCCAATACAGCAACTTATGGTGCCAATTCTTATATGGCAGTGATTAACATCATCACGGAAAGACCCAGTGATAACCTAGGTTGGAATATCTTGTATCGTAACGGTCAGAGAGGTGTCGATGATAGTGCAATTTCCTGGGCGGCGACGAATGATAATTTGGAGTATCGAATCAATGTCTCGCACAAAAGTGATAATGGTTTCGATCTCGGAAAAGATGGAATTTCACAAAGATATGACTCACAGTCAGGAAATGCTATCGAATTTGATGGATATCGTCAGCAAAGCAAGGGCAGTTACCGTTTAAAAGTTGGTTATAAGCAAAATCGACGTCAAATTGCCGCTATTGCTCAAGAATCCACCCCTTTCCATAATCAGCAAAATAAAGTAGGTTATATTCAATTCAATTATAGTAACCATATCAATGAAAATAGAGAAAGGAAAATTCAAGCCTACTATAACAGTAGTGAGCTTTCTGAGAGCTGGAATGTTTGTCTGCCCCGATTATTCGTCTCCAATGAATTATTTAATTTATTCTCACTTGATGCCGGGTATGCACAATCTCTAGTTACGGCTTTATCTTCTGGAAATCCGTTACCGCCACCTACCAGTCCAGAAATAGCCAATCTAGCTGGGCAGGTATTTAACCGCGCCATTACCGATGGCAGCATAAATACTTGTGGTGACATCAATCAAAATCTTGCTGAACAGCGTCTCGATTTCGAATGGGAAGAAACTTTACGCCTCAACCAACAAATGCGGGTGGTGAGTGGCATTAATTTTAGACATGATACCGCCCAAAGCGAATCATTTTTCAGAAGTAATCAGACTAAAAATATCGCTCGTTTATATTCCCATTATGAATGGAAGGCAACACCTTCAAATATATTCAATATGGGTGCCAATGTTGAATATGACAGTGAAATAGGCTCCGAGATATCTCCCCGTCTGGCTTTTACCCACCATCTTGATGAACACAATACGCTCAGAATCGTCACGGCGATGGCCACTAGAACCCCCGATTTATTTGAAGAATCAGGTTATCGTTCTTATGTTTTGCGCAATATTACACCGACGCTACCTACCGCATCAACGATTGGTAGCCAGAATTCAGCGCTGTTTTACCAGCACTCAGGCTCGTCAGGAGGTTTATCCGCAGAAAAAATTCGGTCCTGGGAAATCGGCTATTTTGGCCAGTTCATGCATTCTGAATTGTTACTGGACGTTAAATTATTCAATAATGATCTCTACCAGTTACTGGATGGCTCCACCAAACTCAAAGACTTCAACCTGAAAAACGGCAGTCGAGTAACCTTCACTGGAGTTGAAGCGCAATTGAATTATCGGCCATCTACAAACTGGCGAGTATGGACAAGTTACTCACACGTAGAAATAGACAATAGCACCACTAAATTTAACATCCGCAGTGTGATGAAAGATAGCGGTTCGTTGGCCATTTTCTACAAACCACAAGCTAACTGGCAGATTGCTACCGCGACCTATGCTAATAGCACTTGGTTTGGTCAAGAATTTTTAAGAACTGATCTGAGCTTGATGTTTCGAAAAAAAATCTCCAACAATTGGCAACTCAGAACTCGCTTGACCTGGCAACATCGTTTTGATGATGACTTTTTATTTGATTCCAATAATAATTATAGCGGCAAAAATACCGTTTATTTTCAGCTTTCTCTCTCACAGTAAAATTTAAATGAATATGGTAAATCAAAAAAATACAGCCAAAGATAACGAACGACCATCATTGGTTGAGCGACCCAATAAAACAGCTCTAAAAAAAGAGCACCAACAAGTACAGGTATTTGCTGAAAAACTGGTGAAAAATGCTGTTTTTTTGAAAAGTAACAGCCAACTTCCCGAACAAATCATGCAACAAATCAAGGTGGCTCAAAAAATCAAGGGGAATGCTTATCGCAGACAAATTAAACATATCGCTAACCTGTTGGTCAAACATCAAGGTGAAGCAACGCCCACTACCAATACTGGGGCTATCCAAGCCAAGACCCTGGCACTAAATAACCGCCTATTAACACTCTGCAACCGACTCATTGAGGAGGAAAACTTACTTCAAAATCAAATACTTGAAAAGAACCCTGCAATGGAAAGGCAACATTTGCGCAACCTCATTCTCCAGGCCAGACGGGAAAAGAAAAAAAATCTTTCATCGAAAGCCAGAAATTCACTCATGCATTATTTGCGTGAGCATGATGAAACCTTTAATTCTGCTTAAACTAAATTTCAACTTTTCTTAAAATTAGTCGTTTTCTCTCCTGCTGAATCGCAGTATAATATCGGACATTGCTAGCACCCTCGAATGATTTAGATTTGTTTTTTGTGATTTATTTAAACCTTTAGGTAACGAAATCACTCTAAATTCATCAAATGGAACAGTAACGCCTTATAAACAAACCTATGACGACAACGACAAACCCAAAAACACCATCGGAAAATCTGGTAGAGCTGAGAGATCTGTGTTTTTCCTGGCCAACGAAGGTTATTTTTGACCACGTGAATATCAATATTCCACGCGGTAAGATAACGGCCATTATGGGGCCTTCCGGCACCGGGAAAACGACCCTGTTAAAACTGATTGGAGGACAACTCAAACCCAACAGTGGCGACATCCAGTTTGATGGAGAAACGCTGGTGAATATTTCAACAGATAAACTCTATGAAGCCAGAAAAAAAATGGGCATGTTATTTCAGAGCGGTGCACTTTTTACTAACATGAGTGTATTTGATAATGTCGCATTCCCTATTCGAGAACATACACAGCTTTCAGAGCAAGTCATTTTCCCCTTGGTGTTAATGAAGCTGGAAGCGGTTGGATTGAGAGGTGCCAGAAATTTTATGCCGGCAGAACTTTCGGGCGGCATGGCTCGACGTGCGGCATTAGCCCGGGCAATCGCCATGGACCCACTAATGATTATGTACGACGAACCTTTCGGTGGACAAGATCCAATATCCATGGCTGTGGTAATAAAATTAATCCGTTTGCTCAATGATGCATTGGGATTAACTTCAATCATCGTTTCTCATGATGTTGCTGAGGTCAGCAGTATTGCAGATTATATTTATATTGTCTCCGAAGGGAAAATTATCGGAGAAGGAACCCCTCAACAGATCAAGCAACAAAACTCACCCATGATAAATCAATTTATAAATGGAGAAGCCGATGGCCCCGTACCGTTTCATTTCCCTACCAATAGCTTCGCTGAAGATTTGTTAGGCCAATAATATGTTACTCGATAACATCCGTTCATTAGGCATTCGTGCTTTGCTTGTTCTTTGTTCAATCGGCAGGGCAGGTATTTTATTGTCACACGCTGTGTTTTTATTACCCAAATCTTTTAGAGCCGTCAACCTGCTGATGAGACAACTCTATAGTGTGGGAGTGGTCTCACTGCTAATTACCATCGTTTCCGGACTCTTTATTGGTATGGTGCTCAGTTTGCAAGGTTATGCGATCTTGACTAAATTTGGTGCTGAATCGGCATTGGGCCCGTTAGTATCCTTGAGTTTATTGCGAGAACTATCTCCGGTAGTGGCCGGTCTATTGTTTGCCGGACGCGCGGGCTCTGCACTGACAGCCGAAATCAGTTTGATGAAGGCGACCGAGCAATTATCCAGCATGGAAATGATGGCCATAAACCCAGTCAGACAAATAATTGCACCGCGTTTTTGGGCGGGTGTTATTTCATTACCCCTGTTGACTATTATTTTTAGTGCCATGGGGATATTTGGTGGACATCTGGTCGGGGTGGACTGGTTAGGTGTTGACGATGGCAGTTTCTGGTCTTCAATGCAATCCGCTGTTGACTGGTACGAAGATGTCCTCAATGGCGTCATCAAAAGTATCATTTTTGGTATCGTTGTTACCTGGATCGCTATCTACCGAGGATACGATGCTGTTCCTACTTCTGCGGGCATAGCCAAAGCAACCACGCAGACAGTGGTACATTCATCTCTGGCTATATTAGGGCTGGATTTCATTTTAACCATGTTGATGTTTGGAGATATTTAATCATGGAATCAGTTAGAATTCAGATTAGTGTAGGTATTTTTGTTATTGCATCTTTTGCGGCATTGACTGTGCTTGCCTTCAAGGTGAGTAATATTGAAGAATATATTACTGCAGAAAGTTATCTTTTAACGGCACATTTTGACAATATTGGTGGTCTAAAAGTTCGCTCGCCGATAAAGGTTGGTGGTGTGGTTGTCGGAAGAATTAAATCGATTCAATTAGATGCTGATTTACTCCCTTTTGTGAAAATGTCTATCAATAGTAAATTCAAGGACTTCCCGACTGAAACCTCAGCCTCGATACTAACCGCCGGTTTACTTGGAGAGCAATATATTTCGTTGACGCCGGGCGGAAACAATAAATTATTGAAGGCTGGAGACGAAATACAGGATACGCAGTCAGCCATTATTTTAGAAGATCTTATCGGTCAATTTTTATTTAATAAAGGCGGTTCGTCTGAATCACTTTGATTATTTGAAATTACTAGAGGATAGACCTATGAAATTCATTTTTAAAAGTGCCTTGTTCAGTATGACCATGCTGCTTTTTTCTACTGCTTTAGTGGCC
>CAZKUH010000047.1:0-9879 GCA_964555895.1 uncultured Enterobacterales bacterium | reverse complement strand
TTAGTGTATTTTTAGGATCTCCTCTATTTTTCTGGTTTATTTTATTTTTCTGTAGCAAGCTTATATTTAGTAATCCATTATGTTCCTCTGCTGGGGTAATTTCCTTTACCGTTTTGCCATCAGAATCCTGTAAATTATAAATAATATTTCCTGATTCATTGATGCCAAGTACAAAACCTCTGTCAACAGGTTTTGGTTTCAAACTTGCAGGTAATTTTGCCATGAGATTTTTTAGCCAGGGTTTAGGGTACATTCCATCTACTTTTTTCAGGCGAGCTGTCGGTAATGCGACCCAGAATATACCTTGTCGATTCGCGGAAATACCATCTGGGAATCCGGGAAGATTGTCTATAAATATATCGTGGCTACCCTGCTTCTCACCTTTCAACCAATAACGTACAATACGATAGCGCCAGGTTTCATTGATCAGTACAAAGTCTTCATGTTCGGATATCGCCACGCCATTACTAAAGTACATATCCCTTAATAAAACAGTGGTTTTTTTGGTTTGAGGATCGTAAACCATAAATCGACCATAAGGTTTTGTTTCTAACAAATCATCAATATAATGTTTTTGATCCCATTTGCTGGAGGCATCAGTGAAATAGATTTTACCATCAGAGGCAATATCGACATCGTCGGTAAAAAGAAAAGGTACGCCTTCTGCGCTGTTGCTTAAAATAGAAATTTTACCAGCAGGATTAATAGACAATAAACCCAAAAATGCATCAGCGACAATTAAATTTTGCTGTTGATCGAAATGTAAACCGAGTGGGCGTCCCCCCGTTTTTACCCAGGTTTCAACGCTCCCATCTGTCAGCACCCGTTTAATTAAACCATCTTGAGTACCACCATAAACACGACCTTTATCATCCACTGCGACATCTTCAGGGCCGTATATTTTCCCCTGAGCTAATAATTGAGATTGTTTGAGGATATTATTTGAGGCAAATTTACCTGATAATTCAGGTGCTAACGGGGGTTGCCATGCCACCGAATCAATGGGAGAGGGATATAGTACAAATCCTAGTACAACAATCAACAGAAAAAGCAGAAGATAAATAAATAATTTTTTCATGACGTTGCCCTGATTTAGTTGTTGTTATAAAAGTATTGTACGCTGTTAAGGACATTTATTCATACTCTCATGACACACTGGAACCTGCATTTTCATGTATCACGAGTATATTCAACCCATTTAAATATGGTTCAAATTAATGACGACTTGATTGACGTTTTATATAATTTGTATAAGCGGGTATGGCAATGGCTGCTACGATTCCTACTATGGCAACGGTGACTATGGTATTGGAATCCATAAAAAATTCAGCTGGATGAGTCTCGTAATTTAATGAGAACCCTATTTCATTTTTAGCAAAAATAAATTCGAATCCTCGTTTTCCTGACGCAGGTAATTGAATTTTATTCGCAGTCGGAAAAGATTCAATGGCGATGGGCTTTTCCACTAAATCGCCTAAAAATTGTAGCAATTGTAGATATAAATAATAGTTTTTCCGGGGTATTGCTGTAGATTCTGTGGCTAGCCAAAAAAAATCTTTTTGTGCTTCAATATTTTGTTTTTCAAGCCAATTATTGATGGAAAAATTGCTGCCAATTTGCTTGCGCGCCACGAGGATTTGCGGAATTTTAGCGAGATAAAAAATATTGTTTTCTTCATGAAAATATAGCCGACTCAAAAAACGCTGTAAAATTGGATATTTTTGCCTAATATCGATGGATAGCGTGGTAAAAGAGAGTTCTGAAATACTGATATCATCCAATTTAAAATTTTGTTGACTGAATGTTTTGTTGCTATCGAGTTTATTCAGTAGGGCTTTAAGTTTGTCTGGATGCGTTGGCAGCAAGATAGTATAGTCTCCGGCTTTATCTGAAACGGTTAGCCATTTTCCGGCCAATACATTCAGTATTTCGGTGATAGAAAAACCAATCTTCTCCCTGACCTGATTATCAAGGCCTATCCACTTATCAATTAGCTGTTTTTGAATAACGTCCGGACTTTGTAATTGGGCAATTGTCTGGATAGTCTCTCCCAGCCATTTTCCATCAGGCAACTGAAAACCTGCAACATATTCTGGTTTTCCAGCGGTATAGAGATTAACTAGTTTGGATGGTGAAAAACCCTGATCCCAAATAAGTCCATCAGTCCCTTGTGCGATAATGCTGAGATTACCCATACCTTGGGCAACGCCAATACCCAAGGCAATATATTGGGTGGAGAGGATGCCAGTCATTTTTAAAGCTTTGCGTGAATTTGCTGGAATAAAATTTGCGATAACAGGTTTTATTCGAGCAAAATTCAGCCATTCGAAAAATCCTTGCCCTGAATCATCGATGCGTTTTTCCAAAGTATGTATAGCCAATTGATTATCAGGGGTCCAATCAATGACTCTTTGTAAATCACTAGCTAAAACGGCCATACCCGTCAGCGCAGTAAAACGTTGCGTTGCAGGATCAAATTGATAAAAAACTTTTACAGGACCAATGCTCAATAACCCAGCGGCATCAGCAGTTGCTTCTTTGTTCAGTTGTAATTGTGGGATTTTTTTAATGACGGTTTTAAGCATGGCATTAAATGCATCAATATTTTCAAAAGCAAATTGTGCTTCGATGACCATTTGGCTGCTGGTGGGCGCAGAACCGGCCGGTAAGATAACCGCGATCTCAAGTGGAGATCGCAGATCATAAATCAATATTTTTAAGGCCTGGGAGATTTTAGCGGGCAAATTAGCCAACTGATTCTTCACCCCTTGCTGCAGAGTTGCAATGGTCTGTTGATTAATGCTCCCGGCCAAAACATTATTCAGGGAATCATTTTTTGGCGAAAAGAGCAGACCCCATAATGAGGGAATACGAGCATAAAAAACAACATCGTCGGTGACTCTTTTTATCAATGATGCTTGAGCAGATAACTGTTTGTTCCATGCGGGTAACTCAATCTCCGCGCTATTGCTTGTTGCGTTATCTAGCGGTTTTGTTGGGTTATTACAGGCAGTGAGAATGAGCAGGCTAATACTCATAGATAAAATAAGTTTTTTCATAGGTCCTTCTTCATTTTGCTGTGTTTGGTTTTATTATGAAGACATTCTAGCAAAAAGCGAGATTAAGGGTACAGGAAAATTAGTTAAGCTTGATGCAGGTTTTATTTCTGCCATTTTCTTTGGCTTGAAAAAGTGCGTCATCGGCATCTTTGATCCATTGTTCAGCGGTCGCATCCGAAAGCAAACCTGCTACGCCGATAGAAATTGTTACCGAACATTCAGCAATGATACTGGATTGTTCAATCGTTGTTCGTAACTCTTCAGCTAGTATTTTGGCGGCATTGGCGTCGGTATTTTCAGCAATAACAATAAATTCATCCCCGCCATATCGGTAGAGACTGTCCGTTGTCCGTATCCTGGATTTGATGACCTGAGATATTTCTGCTAACAGTCTGTCTCCAGCATTGTGTCCATGAGTGTCGTTAATTTGCTTAAACTGATCCAGATCGATTAATAATAAGCTCATCTGGGTCCCTGTTCTGTGGAGAGAGGCTATGACGGTTTGTATTTTTTTGCTTAAAGCTCGACGGTTGCCGACATTGGTCAAAGGATCGATTGCTGCTTGCTGGATTAATTTCTTACGCTGTTGTGTCATCTCTGACGCGAAAATATAGGCAAATAAATTGGTCATCAGCAAGGTCACTATGATGGCAATACCATTAATATTCTGTGTTTCTTTATAAACCAGAGGGACCAAGGCAAGAATAGCGAGTAGCGAGTAGCTTAAAGCGGTTCTTGCTTTTAACAAAAAGTAAACCACCACAGTTGCCGGGTATGCCCAATAAATTTGATGTGCTCCTTTTAAATAAATAGATGCCGTCATACCGAGTAACGCGATAACAGAAAGTATTTGTGAAGTCGCTTTGGATTTCCCAGAATAATAAACTTTGATGAATAAAGAGATCATACCCAAAGAAATGAACAGATCGACAGTACCAATTAACCATTCCATGGATGACAGACGGATTATTGCAAAAGGGAAAATACTCAGACCACCCAGTAAACTCAAGCCTAATATCACTTTTTCGGGGGTACTTCTTTTGTCTCGTTTTGTGAACAATGTTTTATCATCCTGTTTAGCCGAACAAACCGTAAATGCTCTTCTATTGTCATTGTCTCTGAATGAAATTTGTTTTTTAGAGAATACTTGAGCTAATCCAATTTAAATATAGTTTAAATTTAACAAACAAGAGCTGTTTTTTATGAAGTTTTACTATTTAAGCAATGGTTAAATAATACAATGTTATCAGTGTTGTATTTCCATGTATCACCGGGGTAACAGTATTAAGGTTAATATGGATAAAGCCTGTCAGGCGAAAGACTCATCACCATTTATTGAGAACAAGTGCCTCAATAAATGTTAGAAAAGCTTTGAAATCAAAATGTTAAAACATTCTATATGGTTGTGTTCTGCTTAACTCAAAGTTGCCTTTTGGTAGTATTGGGGCGTGCTGAGATATTTTTTGTTACAAATATGTAATAAATTGAGCGCGATAATCAAAGCGATACGCTAGAGTCTGCGAAATAATCCTGTTATCTTGGCATGTTGTTCAATAATAGTCACGACAATCTGCTACAGGCAATCTGCAACACTCAAAGAGCAAGCAATAACGAGGCAATTTATATGTTTATTTATACGCGGAAAAAAATTACAGCATTAATTCTTTCCTTAACTTTAACGTTGCTATCTTTTTATGGATATGCAGAAAAACCTAAAATAAATCAATCGTTTGAAAATAAGCAATGGCTGAGATACCCTGCCATTTCTCCGGATGGTTCACAAATTGCTTTTAGTCATAAGGGTGACATTTTTCTGGTTTCCTCAGCGGGCGGACGAGCGAGAGCGCTAACGTCCAATACGGCTATCGATTATATGCCGGTTTGGTCACATGATGGCAAAAGTTTGGCGTTTGCTTCGAACCGACATGGTAATTTTGATATCTTTTTGATGCCGGCTAAAGGTGGTGTTGCCAAGCGTCTGACCTATCATTCCGCAAATGATTATCCGTCAGATTTTAGTAATGACGGCAAACAGGTGCTATTTTCATCCACCCGACAAGATGATGTTAAAAGTGCGCAATTTCCCTATAGTTTGCAAGAAGAACTTTATCAAGTGTCTATTTTAGGGGGGACACCGACGCAACTGGTGACGACACCCACCTTAATGGCGAGATTTGCAAAAGATGGTAGGCGATTGCTTTATACCGATCACAAAGGTTATGAAAATGAATGGCGTAAGCACGAAGTGTCTTCGCGCAGTCGTGATGTGTGGTTGATGGATAGCAAATCGGGCAAGCACAAAAAATTAACCTCATATGCTGGTGATGATAGGAATGCAGTTTGGAGTGCAGATAATAGTGGTTATTATTATTTAAGTGAGAAGTCAGGTTCTTTTAATATTTGGTATGCAAAAATATCCTCATCCAAACCCAGACAAATCACTCGGCTAAAAAGACATCCCGTACGTTTTTTAAGTAATTCCAACAATGACAAATTAGCTTTCAGCTATGACGGTGCACTCTATGTCAAGGCTGATAAAAATTCCAGAGCAAAGAAAATTAATGTTTCCTTTGCCATGGATGATGAATTTAATGCCACCATTCGTAAAACATTGTCAAATAAAGCGACAGAAATGGCGGTTTCACCTAATGGCAAGGAGGTGGCGTTTATAGTTCGCGGAGATATTTTCGTTACATCCGCCGATTTTAAGACGACTAAAAGAATTACTAACACCAGTACTCAAGAGCGTTCAGTTTCATTTTCTCCAGATGGTAAAAGTCTTTTATACGCAGCAGAAAGAGGTAACAGCTGGATAATAATGACGACAAAAATTAAGCGAGATGCTGAGAAATATTTTGCCTTAAGTACAGTGCTGGAAGAAGAAACTATTGTCAATAATGGTAAAGAAACATTCCAGCCAGCCTGGTCACCCGATGGCAAGGAAATTGCCTTTCTTCAAGAAAGGACTGAATTAAAAGTTATTAATCTGGAATCTAAAAAGATCAGAACAATTCTAGCCGCAAAGAAAAATTATTCATATTCGGATGGCGATCAACATTATGCCTGGTCTCCAGATAGTAAGTGGTTTGAGGTCGATTTCCTGGAACCAGGTCGGTGGGTATCAGAAATTGGCATCATTTCCGCAGATGGTAAACAGAAAGTGAAAAATATCAGCCGTAGTGGCTACAATGATGCCGGTGGCAGCTGGTCAATGGATGGCAATGCCATTATCTGGGCAACAGATAGACAAGGTTTACGATCTCATGGTAGTTGGGGATCACAATTTGATATTTATGCAGTATTTTTAAACCAAAAAAGTTTTGATAAATTCAATTTGAATAAGGAGGAATATCAGAATTACCAAGCGCAAAAAAAAGAGCAGGAGAAAAAACAAAAAGCAACAGATAGTAAAGGAAAACATGCTAAGAAAACGGATAAAAAAGAAGCTGTTAAAAATATCAAAATTGATTTTAATAATATTGAAGATAGATTTAAACGTTTAACTATTAATTCATCTGATTTGGCAGATGCAATATTGACCAATGATGGCGACAAATTGTTTTATCTTTCTAAATTTGAAAAAGGTTACGATCTCTGGATGCATGATTTCCGTGAAGGAACAACTAAAATCGTCAGCAAGCTGGGTGCAAAGGAAGCGAGTTTTGAGATTGATAAAAAAGGTAAGCATGCCTTTATTCTGGCTGATGGAAAAATAAAAAAAATCGATCTGAAAGATTTCAAAGCAAAAGCAGTTTCATTTTCTGCAACAATAGAAGTTAACGCAAACGATGAAAGAAAATATTTTTTACGACATATCTGGCGCCAAGTACTGAAGAAATTTTATGACCCAAAACTCCATAATGTGGACTGGGATTATTATTGGCAGTCTTATTCAGCAAAACTGGATGATATTAATAATAACTTTGATTTTGCAGAACTCGCCAGCGAAATGTTAGGTGAACTTAATGCTTCTCATACCGGCGCTAGATTTAGATTGAAATCATCACAAGCCGATAAAACAGCGTCATTTGGTTTGTTTTTTGATAAAAATTATCAGGGCGAGGGATTAAAGGTGGCGGAAGTTATTGAACAAAGTCCGCTCATCCAGGCTGATTCCAAAGTGAAAAAAGGCACAATAATTGAACAAATTAATGGAACAAAGATAACACCAGCGGTAAATTTATTTCAATTATTAAATAACCAGGCAGGCAAACCGACGCTGTTGTCACTGTATTCAAAAAAACAAAACAAACGCTGGCAAGAAGTTGTTAAACCTATTACACGTGGCAGACTTGCCCTACTTTTATATAAACGTTGGGTAAAATCGCGTAAGGCAGAGACCGAAAGATTATCAAAAGGTCAGGTTGGCTACGTGCATGTTAAAAGTATGAATGATGCCAGTTTTCGGAAAATATATTCCGAATTGCTAGGACCTTTAAATAACAAAAAAGCCGTTGTTGTTGATACCCGTTTTAATGGGGGTGGCTGGCTACATGATGATTTGGTCACACTGCTATCGGGAAAACGTTATATGGATTTCATGCCGAGAGGTCAGTATATTGGCAGTGATCCAATGTCCAAATGGTACAAGCCTTCAATAGTCGTTGTGGGTGAAGGGAATTATTCCGATGCGCATATGTTTCCCTATGCTTACAAAGCGTTGAAAATCGGTAAACTGGTTGGTATGCCTGTCCCTGGGACGGGAACCGCCGTGTGGTGGGAGCAACTACAAACCGGTGATCTGGTTTTTGGTATTCCACAGGTCGGCATGCGAGGGCTGGATAAAAAATATCTTGAAAACCAACAACTCAATCCGGATATTTTAGTTGACAATGATCCGGAGTCGGTCGCTAAAGGGCGAGATAAACAATTAGAGGCTGCAGTTAAGGCTATGCTGAGAAAAATCAGATATCGATAAATAGTTAGTTGACCAGAAAAGCCCTTTTTCAGTTTTAACGGGCTTTTCTGATCTAGGGTTCAGATGAGTGAAATAAATGTATTCGGATCATGATAAATTCTTATCGGTGAAGTCAATTATTTTACCTGGAGCAGCTTAAGCAAAGCCTGTACATGTTGAGCCGTTTCTCTTCCTCTGGCTGTGAGGTAGCCACCATCTCGTTGAGTGATTATTCCTTTGGTAAAAAGGCACTTGGCGGCCCTGATTTTATTTTCGTCAGCATCATGATGTATTTTGATACCGCCTTGGAGCGTATCCAGATTAAAAAGATTGAGTAATTCAAGTTCGTTAAGGAAGTCAACGGTTAGAGACATAGGCTTTACCTGTTATAATCAGTGGTGTCATATACTCATAATCCTGCGTTTTGATTGATTATGGGTATAAATTAAATATTTCAAAAATACACTCTACCAATTGCGTAGTAAATAGCAAGTAAGCCACTAAATATTGAGCTCCAGATAAATCGGGATTTATCAGACAGGCGACATATGATGATGTAGTTAACGATCATGGCTATGGGGAATTGACCGACAAATGATATTGAACCTAAATAAATTGATTCTGATAAGAAGCTAAAAAAGTTGGTTTTCCCCGCTATAATATTCGCCAGTTCCAGCACAATCATGTGTCGGGCTATCCAAAACGGATTAAACCAGAGTGTTGCCCCCAGGGTTTTAGTTAACCAGTTAAAATAATAATGTTTGCCTATTTTAACCCAGAACTTTAGTGAGATTCCTTTTGGCGGGCTGGATTTATGCCAGCAGGATAAAAATCCAAACCATTTTGGGATCTCGATAGCGTAAACAAACCTGCCTAGCAACGTCACAAAAATTATTCTTAACCAGGAGACATCCCCTAGAATAACTTGCGCAATCAAATCACTCATTGGATAGATAATCATCCCGGAGAGTTTATCAATTCTAGTGATTTTTATAGCGAGATAGGTTTTGAAATATTTATTCAAATCCGGATGCCTGATTACTGGAGAAATATGAGTGAAATGGAGCAGAAGCATCATCGCATAGATTTAGACGATTTACTTGATTTTTTACTTTATGATGTATTCAGACAAACTGCTGAAATATTATCCATTGCCGAAAAAGGTAGGATAGTGGATGAAAAAATGACGGGTTTTACGGAGACCCCTGTATTTCGTTATGAAACACAGGGGTTTAATGCTCACCATAAACCCCGTTTATTCTAACTACTTAAGATATTACTCAGAAATATCTTAAGTGACGGTTTAAAATTGCTCTTTATAAGAGTTGAGTTGTGCGTACTGCTCAACTGTACCGTCTTTTTTCATCATCCAGATTTTGTATGGAGTAAATTTACCTTTCATGATTTCCATACCTGGGGTACCGTTTACCATGCCGGGTACAGTTAAACCAATGGCATTTTTAGGATGGCTTTTCAAGAATTTCTTAATATATTTAGCTGGTATGTGTCCTTCAAATATATAGCCTTCTTTAGTAACTGCTGTATGGCAAGATTGAAATTTGGGCTTAATCCCTTTATCGAGTTTTAATTTGACTAAATTATCCGGAATGTGAACATCGGCTTTGAAACCTTGTTTGTCGATGTACTTCACCCAACTGCCGCAACAGCCACAGGTAGCGCTTTTATAGACATCCAGTTTGATAACGGCTGGATTGGTTGTGGCATCTGCTGCTGGAGCAGTACTGGTAGATGATTCTGAACAAGAGGCAATCAAGAAGCTAATTGCAATGCTGAAAAGAACGGTAAAATAACGTTTTTTTAAAGACATAATATCCTCGGTGGTATAAACATACCTTTTAATATCAATTAGTTAAAAGAAAAAATTTAAAACTTGTGAAAACTTTAACATTTGGCAACGGTGCC
>CAZKUH010000046.1:0-9900 GCA_964555895.1 uncultured Enterobacterales bacterium | reverse complement strand
GGCTATTCAGGTTCGATTAAAATTAGCTCATGCATGCTTTGACGCAGTCTCAGGATACATCACGTTTTTGCCGTTTAGCAATTTGTATATTTAGTTGAACGAAGCCGCTAACGCCGTACAGTCTTTTGTCATCAAGACTTTAAGCCCATCCTGAATACCGAGATTGAACTTATTGTCCGGAGAAGAGTTTGAACGAGAAAAACCAAATTCATTCTAACAAACTTTATGGAGCAACATGTAAACGCATTAACATGGCAAGGTAAAATGAACGAACTATCGAGCAAAGCAAACGTATTTTAATTTCCTCCAATAAATTCAACATCCAAACAAACCATTTTTTAAAGTGCACTCAAATTTATGTCTGGATTCAAGCTGCCATTTAGGTTGGAGTAATTCGATAGGAGCACAGCGATAACTGCGACTGGTCAAATATTTTACGGGCCTTGTTCTTGCGACAATTTTCACCTGTTTTATAGGATTTTCATCGATAAAAACCCGAACACGACATTGAGCATTGCGACTATTTTGTTTGAAAATATCTAATTTCACACTATATTTTTTTTTGGCTTCAGCTATAAAACTAAACTGATTCGGGCACCAGACATTCTTTCTGCTGGTATCAGTATAAGGACTAATTTTGAATGTCAGCATTTCTTCAGCTGGAATTTTTACATATCGGTCAGTCAGATGTTCTAAATCAAAAACTTGAAAATCAATACAATGTGCAGCATTTTTATACAATACTGCATTAAATTGCTGGTAAGTACCGATAATTCTTTTGAGATTAATTTTTTCTTTAATGAATGGCTTTTTATTACGGTAAAGATAAGGCGTCGCCAATTGAAACCTTATCTGAGCAACTGACCCGGTTGTTGGTTCCTGATACCAACTGGCGGGTAATTTAGTTGCCGTTACCACGGTAGGCGCTAACAGTAATAAAAGCACCATGGTCGAGACGATCAGAGATGGATATCTGTTTCTCCTGCTCATGCCTTTCTACTTGCCTCTATAATTTTTTGTAGATTAAATCCCATACCCCGTGCCCCAGCTTCAGTCCTCTTTTTTCGAATTTTGTCACCGGTCTAAAATCGGGCCTAGGGACGAAATTTAATGTTCCAGCCATATTACAAAATCCATTTTCCTGCTGCATCACGGATAACATACTCTCGGCATAAGGCTGCCAGTCTGTTGCCATATGAAAAACTCCACCCTGTTCCAATTTTTCCCCCACTATATCAATAAAGGTTTTTTTCACTATTCTTCTCTTATGATGCTTTTTTTTATGCCATGGATCTGGAAAATAAAGTTGTATTCTTGAAACGCTTTGGTCTACTATCATTTGCTCAAAAACCGCTATAGCATCGCAATTCATCACTTTTATATTTTCCAACCCTTTGGCATTAACTTCCTGCAAGCAGGCACCAACACCCGGACGATGAACCTCTATCCCTAAAAAGTTTTTATCTTGCTCAATTTGAGCCTGTTGTATTAAAGAAGACCCCATACCGAAGCCTATTTCAATAATCAAAGGTGCTGTACGCTGAAATTGTTGCTGCCAATCCTGGTTTACATCCGAAAGGTCAATGCCATATTTCGGCCAAAGTTCCTCAATGGCCCGGGATTGTGCCCCAGTTAATCGTCCCTGTCGTAAAACATAACTTTTTATTGAACGCTTACGGGTGATTTCTTCGGTCATTGTGTGATTTTTACCCTACCCGCTAAAATCGCTATCATATCAGCTCCCGAAAAGATTAGCTGTAATCAGCAAAGCTCAATTTCATTTTGAGCCAGATTTAAGTAAAAACCCATGCAAAAAACATTCGACCTCCCTTTACCTTAACCACCGAATATGTTTTTATAAACCTAAACCCTCAAATTAAAACCCTATCGTGAATATTCCAGATTTACCTAACTACCATGCTTTGGCAATTTTACTCATGACTGTGGTAGCGTTGTATTTGTTTCGTCGCGAGGATATTCCTCTCGAAACATCTTCTCTGGCTGTGATTGCTATTCTGAGTTTAGGATTTGCTCTTTTTCCTTTCGAATCCAATGGTGAAGTGTTAGAACCAAGCTCATTATTTTATGGTTTTGGTCATGAAGCCCTGGTAACCGTTAGCTCATTGATGATTATTGGTCAGGGTTTAGTCCGAACTGGGGCATTGGAACCCATTGGGCGCTATTTAGCAAAACTGTGGAAAATTAGCCCGATGATCTCATTATTATTGACCTTGATTATCGCAGGCGCATTAAGTGCATTCGTCAATAATACCCCTATTGTCGTTTTACTCCTGCCTATTCTTATCAGTGTCGCCCTCCGCACAAAAACTGCAACCTCTCCGATGCTTTTGCCGGTTGGTCTGGCAACCATCGTTGGTGGAATGACCACGACCATCGGGACTTCAACTAACTTGTTAGTCGTCAGCGTTGCCCATGACTTAGGTCTAGAACGTTTCGGCATGTTCGATTTCTTTTTCCCTGCAGTTATTGCTGCATTTATAGCCATACTATATCTTTGGCTTATTGCACCAAAATTGCTACCGGAGAGGACGCCTTCTCTGCCAGATACTTCTCCGCGATTGTTCAGTGCCTATCTGAATATCAATGAAGACAGTCTCGCCAACGGTAAAACTATTGCTGATTTAATGAAATTAACCGATGGTCAGATGAAAGTAGAAAAGCTGCAAAGAAGCTCTGATAAAAGTCTGATGCCTTTGCCTGATACTCTGATAAAAGCGGGTGATCGCCTGCAAGTAAGAGATTATCCGGATCGTTTAAAAGAATTTGAACAGGTTTTGGGTGCCACTTTATTTTCTGGAAGTCATAAAGTTGATGAGGAGCATCCCTTACGAGCCGACAAGCAGGTTTTGGCCGAAATTGTTATCATTCAAGGCTCCGGTCTGGTCGGTCGAACACTGCAACAGGCGAGTTTTGCCCAAAGATATGGCGTATCAACCATTGCGCTCCATCGTGGCGGTCGCGCCATGGAAATAGGTAGGAGTAGTATAGGCCGGGTTCCTTTATTAACTGGAGATATTTTATTGGTTCAGGGGAATCCTGAGCAGATGAACCGCTTGAAAAATCGTCAGGGATTATTACTCCTCGATGGAGCCGCAGAACTACCCTATACCAAAAAAGCGCCTTTAGCACTCGCCATATTATTTCTGGTTATTTTGACCGCCGCCGTAGGGTTCTTACCCATTGAGATTAGTTCTTTTGTAGGTGTGCTCGCTATGTTGGTTACCGGCTGTTTGAATTGGCGGGAAGCTTCTGCGGCATTGAGTACCCAGGTTGTACTGATAGTTGCAGCATCGCTGGCATTAGGATTTGCCATGATGAAAACAGGTGGTGCCGATTATATTGCTCAGGTGTTTATTGTTTTATCACATGATCTACCACCGGGGGGAATGGTTTCGGCGTTGATGTTGCTACTCGCTATTTTGACCAACATTGTCTCCAACAATGCGGCAGCGGTCATTGGCACGCCCATTGCCATTTCTGTAGCTA
Organism: uncultured Enterobacterales bacterium; assembly: GCA_964555895.1. Lineage (GTDB taxonomy): Bacteria > Pseudomonadota > Gammaproteobacteria > Enterobacterales > DRNA01. The sequence goes on along the minus strand of CAZKUH010000046.1, from coordinate 6,393 downwards.
ACCACCTTAATGTGCCCGCAGAACCTTTCATTTTAGCGGTATTATTTGGTGCAAATCTGAGTTATGCGACACCAATGGCTTACAAAACAAACTTATTGGTCATGAATGCAGGCGGTTACCATTTTTCTGATTTTATGAAAGTAGGCATCCCATTAATCATCTTGATGTGGATCACCCTATCATTTTTATTGAGTTGGATTTATCTTTAATATTCATTGGCTCTCCAACTTGCGGAACATAACCCCTTAATCATATACAGCATGCACAAAAAAGACATCTACTGGTTTCAGACCCAACTAGCATATTGGTTCGATCTACACGGTCGCAAACATCTTCCCTGGCAGAATCCAGTAGATCCTTACCGCGTGTGGATTTCAGAAATTATGCTACAGCAAACCCAGGTCGATACTGTCATTCCATACTTTGAAAAATTCATCAGGCACTTCCCTGATATCGAGATATTGAGCCTGGCCAAACAAGATGAGGTTCTTTATCTGTGGAGTGGGCTGGGATACTATGCCAGAGCGAGGAATCTACACAAAACAGCAAGACTTTTAGTAGACCACCATGACGGTCAATTACCCTCTTCACTGCTTGAATTAATGCGACTACCCGGTATCGGTCGCTCCACAGCCGGCGCAATATTCTCGCTCGGTTTTAAGCAATCCGCAGCCATCCTAGATGGAAATGTCAAAAGAATCCTTAGCCGCTTTTTTACCATCAAAGGTTGGCCAGGAAAAGCATCTGTACAAAAACAATTGTGGTTAATCTCCACGTTGATTACCCCTGAAAAACATTCAGGACAATTTAATCAAGCAATGATGGATATAGGTTCACTTATTTGCAAGCGCACAAAACCTCTTTGCAGTGAGTGCCCACTATCTCAAAACTGTCAAGCATATATAGAAAACACTACTGCTGAATTTCCATTTAAAAAACCCTTTAAAAAGATCCCTGAAAAAAAGCAAACATTCCTCTTTATAGAAAATGAACAAAAACACATACTGTTGATTAAACGCCCTCCCACTGGGATCTGGGGAGCGTTATGGTGTTTTCCGCAAGCCATTGACCTCTCAAATAAAGGCTTACATTTTGTTGAGAAAACCAAAATAACTGAATTTTCACACCCATTCACCCACTTCACCATGAAAGTAGACCTCATTTTGGCTCAAATAAATAATTTTAATACAATCATGGACGCCAATGACCTGAGTTGGTACGATCCCCAACACCCTCATAAAATTGGACTGGCCGCACCCGTGAGCCAACAATTACTTAAACTGACAAAGAAACAACATGATGACTCGCTTGGTAAATTGCAAAAAACTTGACAAAGAATTGCCTGGCCTGGGGTTTAAACCTTATCCAGGCGAATTGGGCGATAATATTTACAATCATATTTCTCAAAAAGGCTGGCAACTTTGGCTGCAACATCAAACCATGCTTATCAATGAAAAGCGCTTAAGCTTGGCTGATCCAGATACTCAAAAGTACCTCGCTGCGGAAATGGAAAAATTCCTTTTTGGTGGTGACTATGAGAAACCCGCTGGATATACCCCGAAGTAGCGGCCATTCAAGGGGTTTAACAACGCCAGTTCCATTCATTGGTACGGAATTAGAAAGTAAAAATTCCTCACAAAAATAGAGAAATCCGTAAATTTGTTAAATTTAGACTTGACTTGAAATTGGCAAAACGCTCTAATACGCCCCTTGTTGGCCCGGTAGCTCAGTCGGTAGAGCAGCGGATTGAAAATCCGCGTGTCGGTGGTTCGATTCCGCCCCGGGCCACCATCAAATCAACCGCCAGTCATTCAGCTTTAAATCTCCCCATCACCTTGTTTTTAATGTAAACTTTTGTCATGGACAAATGGTTTACATTTACAATGCCTGATTTATTTTTACCACGAGTATTCAAGGTTTTCTCTTTATTGCTCATATTGAGTAGCTCGCCAGCCGTCTGGGCAAATAATGGTGCCATGCAATGGCTTCATTTTCCTTTGGTAACCGCAGAAAAGGGTCTTTTACCCGACAATATTTCCAGCCTGGCACAAGATCATCGTGGTTTTATCTGGATCGCCACTTTAAATGGACTTTACCGCTACGATGGCCGTGAATTCCGTTCTTTCCGCCATGATCCCAGAGATCCGGACAGCTTACCGAACAACCTGATTACCAGTATGATCCTGGTCGAAGATAATCGGTTGCTACTCGGCTCGCTGCAAGGTGGTTTGTTTTGGTTTGATACCAAAACAGAAGTTGCTAAGCCTGTAGAAAACCAACCAACCATCAACTCAAATTTTCAGGTTCAATCGTTATTTTTGGAAAATAATAATATCCTTTGGGTCGGTAGTTTTTCCGGCTTATACCGCTTCGAACTTGATAGCGGAAAAATACGACACTTTATCCATAATCCACTTGACCCTTTTTCATTGCCTGGAAGACTGGTCACCAATATTTTTCGCGATAAAGCTGAGCAATTGTGGATCGGTACAGATTCCGGCCTGGCGAAATACAATGCAACTACCGACGAATTTATTCAGGTTACTTTTCCTGGGCTGGAAAATCAAACCACTTATATCTCCTCGTTATACCTGGATACCGACGATAGTATCTGGGTCGGTACCAATCAATTTGGACTCTTCCACATCACGGATGCCGGCGCACGAATTTCTGCCGTGAATTTACACGAAAACAATGTCTCTGTGAGAGATATTCTGCGGATCAGTTCTGGCAATCTTTGGGTGGCAAGTGATAAAGGCATTTTTGTTATTCCTGCCTATGGAGGAGAAGTTAGCAATTACTCTTACACACCGGGTGATCCCCTATCATTAGCTGATAATGATATTTTCACCTTGTTTGAAAATGAAGGTCATCTGGTATTTATCGGTTCGACCAAAGGCTTATATAAATCGGCACCTCAACTGGCTAATTTTGGCCGAATTATGTATACCCCCCTTTCGGAAAAAAGCCTATCACATAATTTTGTCACCGACATAACGGAATTACCCGATGGGAATGTCCTAGTATCATCTTTAAATGGGCTTGATGTTTTTCAATATCAGAACAACAAGATCACCGCTCTGCACATCCCTGCGAAAATAAAATTAGAGAACAAAAAATACCTGGCCGTTTTTGTGGATACAAAACAACGGATATGGTTAGGTGATATTAATGGCAAGATTATCATTTTGAACCGCAATTATAAGTTGATCAAAAGCTTTGTTTTATCTAAAGAAATTCACGATGTCACAAACCGTGTCCTTTTTATTAAAGCACAAAGAAATGGTACCATATGGATAGGTAGCAATTATAAAACAATAACCATAGATGCAAAATCACTGGAAATTACCAAGCAATTTAAAGTCGGTGGTAATCACCCGCTGGAAAGAGCGCCACTTATTGATATGGAAGAAGACTCTCATGGTGATTTATGGTTTGGAACCCGGGGGGCGGGAATTGTTCGCTATCAATTTTCAACTGAAAAATATAGCTACTTTAGCCATCATGCGGGCAACCTGGATTCTTTATCACAAAACAGTGTTAACGGTATTTATATAGATGCTCATGATAATATTTGGGTTGCCACCACTAACGGTTTAAATAAATTTTCTTATGAAGAGTCGCTTAAAAAAGAACCTGTTTTCACCAAATGGCTTGAAAGTGATGGCATAAATGATGCCGATATTCGCTCTATCATTCTTGATGATTCTGGTTGGTTATGGGTTGCCACCGGTAGCGGCCTTTCACGTCTAAACCTGGACAGCAATACTTTCGAAAACTTTGCTGAAAACGATGGCCTGCCCTATTCCGTATTTACTGAGGGCGCTGTCTTGAAAAGCAGCCAAGGACTCCTTTATTTTGGTGGCAGTAATGGTATTTCTGTTGTTAATCCAAGCCATTTCAAACGTAACCTTCATCGCCCTAAAATTATTATTGATGCCATTAGTCTTCAACAAGGTCCATGGATACCCCTAGCTACTGCACCTTTTAATTTTAATGCTGATATGACTAATTTACGTTTTAAAATTTCTACTCTGGATTTTTATCAACCTAAGTACAACCAAATAAAATATCGGCTTCGTGGCTACGATTCTAAATTTTTTAATAACTATACTAATCCAATAATCAGTTTCACTAATTTGAATAGCGGCAATTATCAACTGGAAGTAACCGGCACTAACAATGATGGAACTCAGGCAAAATCATTGGCCACTTTCTCTTTTTCCATTGCCACGCCATTTTGGTTTAGTTGGTGGGCAATTATAATTTACCTCCTCCTTCCTTTTTATTTTATTTATTTAATTTTTAGAAATCACAATAAAAAATTATTTCAGGAACGACAAATTACCGAGCACCTCAGAAAAAACGATCGCTTGAAAGATGAATTTTTGGCAGTTATTTCTCATGAATTAAGGACCCCTTTAACAGGTATTATTGGCATTACCGAATCCCTTATTGACGGTAGCGGTGGCAGTCAAAACCAACGGACTTTGGAAGGTTTAAATCTCATAGTAAATAGTGGTCAACGGCTCTCTACTTTAGTCAATGAAATTTTGGATTTTAAAAAATTAACACATAGAAGTCTGCAGATTTATTGTCGCCCCATTGATATAAATTCAGTGCTTAATGTCGTCTTAGCCGCATGTGAGCCCTTAATTGGTGAAAAACCGGTGACACTCAATCTGCAAATTGCAGATGATCTACCCGCAGTATTTGCTGACAGCCATCGCATTCAACAAATTCTTTATAATCTGTTAGGCAATGCCATCAAGTTTACTGAAAATGGACGTGTGACTTTATCTGCACAAAGACAGCTAAGCAAGTACAAATCCAGGTAAAAGACACCGGTATTGGTATCGCTAAAGATCACTTACAATCGATTTTTGATCCTTTTAAACAATTAGAACCTTCTGCCACCAGAAAATTTGGTGGTAGTGGTTTGGGCCTTGCTATTACCAAACAACTTGTCGAACTGCACCATTCGGAATTACTGGTTGCCTCAACACCTGGGGAGGGTTCCTGTTTTTATTTCAAACTGGATGTTTGTGATGGAAAAGCAGAATTTTCTTCTACACCCGCCTTCTCTCCTGAACCAGTGATGAAAACCGACATACGCTATTCTTCAAAAAACAATGTTGTTTCTACACAAACCATTCTGGTAGCAGACGATGAACGAGTTAACAGAAAAGTCATTTGTAATTTTTTAAATCTGGCAGGTTATAAAACAATTGAAGCCGCCAATGGTGAAGATGCGCTCCAACTAGCCCAAACACATACCGTCGATCTTCTAGTGCTCGATGTAATGATGCCTCGTCTTTCCGGTTATGAAGTTTGCAAACAGTTGCGACATCAATTTTCTGCATTGCAGTTACCTATTTTATTAATTTCAGCACGTCGAGAGTCTCATGATATTGTTGCCGGACTGGAATCCGGCGCCAATGACTATATCTCTAAACCCATAGATAAAAACGTCCTCTTAGCTCGGACAAAAACTTTATTATTGTTAAAAGATATCTCTGTTAAACAACAAATTTTGGATAAACAAAAAGCTTTATCCAAAGTCGTGCATCAGCTCTCACGTTATTTCCCCAAAGCCCTAGTTGAAAAAATTCTGAATCAACAAGATACCACCGGTTTTGCAGCGTCTCGCAAATTAATTACCATTCTTTTTGCGGATCTGGTTGGCTTTACTGAACTCACCGATCGTTTTGAAGCTGAAGTAATAACCGATTTACTCAATCAGTTTATTACTGAAATGAACATTCTGGTAGAAAAACATAATGGTTTACTCAATGAAGTCCTTGGCGATGGTTTGGTTGTTTTATTCGGTTCACCTGATAAACTCTCAAAAAAACACCAAGCCATAGAATCTTTAAATCTAGCGGTTGCAATGCAGCTTAAATTAAAACAACTAGGTGAACGATGGTTGAGTCAAGGGTTAGATCATAATGTTATGCTGCGTATAGGGATTCACCAGGATTTTGCTACAGTCGGCAATATTGGTGCAGAAAATTTAATTGCCTACAGAGCCGTTGGTAGTGGAGTGAATCTTGCCAGCCGTTTACAATCTGAATGTAATCCTGGAAAAATTTTGGTCAGTTACCCTATCTATGCTCAAACCAAAGATATGTTTAAATTTGAAGATTTATCCGAAATGCAGTTTAAAGGCTTTCATCACCACCATCGTGTTTGCACCCTGGATCCAGAAAAAAACATTCGCTAAATTATCAGCTCTATATTTTCTGGGTATTTAGTCGGCCCTTAAAAAAGGGTTACTATCCAATATTTTAATGTCTCATGGATGTTTAAGCCAGCATTGCTGGGCCTTTGCTGTCTTCGCCTTGTGGCATGTCGACTTGTTGGGGTAATAAAGCCTCTAATCCTGGTATAATT
>CAZKUH010000045.1:0-10233 GCA_964555895.1 uncultured Enterobacterales bacterium | reverse complement strand
GCAAAGGAAATCAAAGATTTAAATTGCGCTATGACATCTTCGATGTGGGCTTTGGTTACTTCAGGCAAATGCGTGGGGGAGTGGATGCCAAAAATAGGGGCTTTAAAATGCTTGGCGTAATACTCAAACCAGTGCATGACATCTTTACATTGATTGGTGTTGTATACCAAAATATCTGGTTTGGGAATAGATTCTATGCCATAAGCTTTAGTCAGTGGCGTTATATTTTTCATAAATGCACCAATGTCTGAAGTCAAGTAACTGCAAATTTCTTGAGAATATCCAGCCGCGTTGGCCACAGGGATAGTATCCATACATAGGCGCGTTGCACCCAGCATGGCGCCATGGTTTTCGGGAAAAAAAACCTCAAATCCCAATGCGCGTAGTATTTCAGCCGGCCCAACTGAAGTACACCAGGCCACTTTGCGCGTGGGATCTTTCGCTGCTTGGTCTAAATTGATAAAATAATCCCGCATGATGATTTTAAGATCCATCTCTTGCGGATTTTCTGCTGTTTGATTCTGGGATAGCATGATTATTCTGTTCCTCTTAGCCGTTTAAAGCAGCGTTTGATAAATACTGCTATCATTTTTTTGCGATAGGCGCGTGGAAAAAAATCCTGTTGGTAGATTAACGAAAACTGGTTGGCTTGTTGGCAAGCCCGATCAAGTAACGCGTCAATACTTTCAAAATTTTTTGTTAAATATTTTTCATAGCCCGGTAAAGTTTGTATGCCAGTAATAGCAACTTCTATTTCAAAATTACGGGTCTCCTTATCCTTGGCCGCTTTAGATTTGTGGTTTAAAACCGGCTTTATCGCCACGGCAACGCCGACAGAAGCAAAATCGAGCGTTTGTCTGATGGCTAGTTTTTCATAGTGGATTTTTTTGCTGTGTTGTAAAGGGATTTCTATGGCGACCAAGACTTCATCGGGTTGCAGAATATGGCTTTCTATGCCATCTTTTTTATAGAAATTTCTGATCGATATTTTTCTGGAGCCATCAAGACCTTTAATTTCTAACCGAGAATCTAAAAGAATCAGGATGGGGGCGGTATCGGAGACAAAGCGTGCCTGACAGAGTGTTTCATCACCTACCTTGGCACTTTTTACCAAATGGCATGTATCCCCCCCCGATTTAAAACAGGGATAATGATAACTACGATTATTTTCACTTTGGTTAATATAAATGCAACGATTATCGACCAGTAAATTCCCACCGAGAGTGGCTTGATTCCTGATTTGCGGATTAGCAACCAGCCCTGCCACTCTGGCTAGTTCAGGAAAATACTGGTTGATTATTTTATCCGTATAAATGTTCGATAATCGCGTGCTAGCACCTATCCTGAGATATTTTGGTTGAGCACTCAAAGGTTCTTTTATAATTGAAATGCCCTCAAGTTCGGGGATGGCAGTTAAAGAAATCAGGCAATCGGGGATATTGAGGCCTTTCTTAAATCGCGGTAACAGATCGGTGTTACCTGCACCGAAAGTGAACTGTTGATTGTTGTTCTTAAGCACAATAATCAGTTGAGTAAACTGTTCCCAGCTAGTCGGTTTTTCAAAATTAAAAGGCTTCATTAAAGTTGTCATACTTTAACCTCAACTTTCTTGTTTATTTTATTAATGGCAGCAAGTACCCGATCAGGTCTCATGGGTAATTGGGTTAAACGTATTCCAACCGCATCATAGATGGCGTTGGCCACGGATGGAATGACGGGAGCCAGCACACCCTCACCAGCTTCTTTAGCGCCAAATGGGCCTTCACTTTCATCACTGGGGGTCGGCACAATATCAATTTCAGGTTGTTCAAAAGCGGACAACATTTTGTATTCTAAAAATGATGGATTTTGCACAGCGCTTCCATCATGCACGACTTCTTCCATTAATGCCTGACCGAGTCCCATGTGAATACATCCTTCTATCTGGCCTTCCACGGCCAACGGATTTAACTGGAAACCACAATCATGGGCACAGGTGATTTTGTCGACTTTAACAAAGCCTGTTTCCTCATCAACAGTGACTTCTGTTATAAATGCCGTGAAACTGTAACTTGGGCTGAGTCCAGCGCCGGCACCTTTGAACTTTCCGCCCATTTTAGGTGATTTATAGGTTCCTTTAGTTTGTAAAATACCCTCCTTTTCCAACGCTTTTTTTATCACCATTATGGTGTCTAATTGTCGCCCGTCACTTTTTAACTGAATGGAATCGTTAGCAAATATAAAGTCATCGTTATAATTTGGATTGGCACCAAGAAATCCATTCTCAAAATCGGGTTTACGACCGCCTTGACGGAAAAAATTATTAATGGGTTCTACTTCTGGAAAAGGTGGGACATCTAATTCGAACATTTGATAAGCCACTTCTGATAACAAACGCCGCATTCTGATGGCGGCATTTCTGGCGGCATTGCCCATCATAAAAGTGACTCGCGAGCTATAACTACCCAGATCGACGGGGGTTAATTTGGTATCTGCCGTTACCACGCAAATTTTATCCATGGCAATACCGAGAACTTCCGCTACCATCAACACCAGAACGGTATCGCTGCCTTGCCCAATATCTGCGGCGCCAGAATAAATGGTAATAGCGCCATCTTGCTCAATCGTTATGCGAACCGTTGAGGCAGGTCGTTTATTCCAATGAATCGGTAATGCGCTGCCACTGATAAAAAATCCGCAGGCGACACCAATACCCTTTCCATAGGGTAATTTTGCATATTTATTGTTCCATTGACTGCGTTGCATAGCGCGGGTTAAGCCGTTTTTTAAGCCAACGGATGTAATCCTAAATTCATTCACGGTTAACTGATTTTGTTGGTGAATGATATCAATTCGAGCCTGACAAGGGTCAACTTTGGTTTGGGTGCAAGCCATATCGAACAAGGTTTCACTGGCAAACCGTGGATTAACGCCGCCATGTCCACGCATAGCACCACACATGGGTTTATTGGTGTAGAGCCGGTCACAATTAAAACGAAAATTGGGCACTGGATAGGGCCCTTGCAGCAAAACACCATTGTAATAAGTGGTGACGATGCCAAAGCTGGCGTAGGCGCCGCCATCAATCAAAATATCTGCGGTCAATGCGGTAATGCCAACATTGGGCGTAAAACCCAGTTTCATTTTTAGTTCTGTGGGATGACGACCATGGTGGTTAAAGAAAACATCTTCGCGAGAAAAAACCAATCGGGTATTGCGCCTAGTTTTTAGCGCTAATTTCGCCGCTATCATTTCGTGTGGAAAAGGATCACTTTTGCCGCCAAATCCTCCACCTAAATGAGGCTTGATCACACGTACTTTATATTCGGGTATTTCTAGTACTTCGGCGAGAGCCAGGTGTAAATAATGGGGAACCTGAGTTGCTGAATAGACCGTGATATTGTCTTTTTCATCTACTTCTACCTGGGTGGCGTGTGGTTCGGTAAAAGCATGAGTTACTGCGGCAAACTTATATTTTTTTTCGATGACTATGGTTGCGTCTGCAAAACCTTTTTCTATATCACCAAATTCTTGTCCAACGTGCTTATGCAAGTTATTGTTTCGTTCTAACTCTGGATGGATGGGGTTATCGGTGGCTTTGAGCGCAGATTTTATATCAAAACAACCCGCAGTTTGCTGGTAATCAATTTTTATTAGCGCCAGAGCCTGATTGGCGATAGCTTCTGATTCTGCGGCGACAGCAACTATAGGTTCTCCCACATAACGAACGACATTTTTGGCCAGCGCAGGTTCATCTTTACTGATGGGCAGTACGCCAAAGGTATGGTTAAAATCTACACCGGTAATAATCGCTTTTACACCCTCGAATGCTTCAGCCCTAGAAATATCAATGTTGAGTAAGTTGGCGCTGGCAAATGGAGAACGTAGAATTTTGATGTAAAGCGGGTTATGTAACCGCAGATCATCCGTGTAATTGGCTTTGCCAGTTACTTTTTCTCGAGAATGTATTTGAGGTAGCGGTTTTCCGATCACTTGATATTTGTTATCGGTCATTGGCAATATCCTCCGAAGACAGTATAGCGTCGGTACTTCTATGGTATTTTTTGGCGGCGACCCTAAAGGCTTTAACGATTTTACTATAGCCGGTACAACGGCAAATAGTCGCAGAAACACAACGTTTAATGTCTTCGTCGCTGGGATCAGGGTTGTTTTCTATCAAATCAACACCGTTTATCACCATACCAGGCGTGCAATAACCACATTGTATCGCTCCCTCTTCAACCATTGCTTGTTGCACGGGGTGTAGCTGGTTTCCTTTGGAAACGCCCTCAATGGTGACCACAGATTGACCGGCGGCCTCAAATGCCAGTGTTAGGCAGGACAGCATGGGTTTGCCATTGATCAATACACTGCAACAACCACATTCACCAAGGTCGCAACCTTTTTTAGTACCCGTCATGGCCAATTCTTCTCGTAAAAATTCCAGCAACGTCATTGAGCTGACAATAGCCTTTGAACGGTTCTGACCGTTGACTTTGATGGTGACTATTTTTAAAGCATTTTTCATGATGTTGACTCTTTTAATAAACCCGCTCTAATGGGTTTTTGAACCGGTAGTACTGATATCAGTTCGAATGACAAAAACGGATTATAGTGACAATAATCCACAACTTTTGCCGCCATCCACATGTAATATTTGGCCATTAATAAATTGTGATTGGTCGCTGGCTAAAAACGTCACTGCGGCTGCGATATCTTCAACGCAACCCATTTTTCCAGTGGGTTGCATTCTCAGTAATCTTGCTCTGGCGGTCTCTGGCATTCCCTGGGTCATGGGGGTATTGATTAATCCGGGTGCTACACCATTCACGTTGATTTGGTAGCGAGCAAATTCTAACGCCAGCGTACGAGTTAAACTCACTAATCCACCTTTGCTCGCCGAATAATTAGCTTGTCCGATATTACCCAGCCACGCACGGGAAACAATATTGACGATTTTACCAGCGCACTGTTTTTTCATGGTTGGAAATACTGCTTGGCAACTTAAAAAAGCCGCTTTGAGATTAACATCCAGAACTTGATCCCAGTCACGCTCGGAGATATTGCTAATAAAACCATCACGAATAATGCCTGCATTGTTGATCAGAATATCAACGCTTCCCCAACGTTTAACAGCCTCTGCGATAGCTGCTTCAACCTCACTTTTAACGGTCACATTGACGGTCATTGGGTAATTGTCAATGTGCTGTTGATCGAGTTGTTTTGACAAAACACCAAGCAGTTCAGAATTGATATCTACCAAAAGAAGCTTGCAGCCCTCATCTGCCAACCGACGTACAATGGCTGCACCAATGCCCTGTGCAGCCCCCGTCACAAAAGCTACTTTTTGCTTCAGATACATTAACAAGACTCCAGTAACATGGCGATACCCTGACCGCCACCGATACAGGCTGATGCAATTCCAAATTGTTTATTATCCCGCTTGAGTGTCCTCAGACAGGTTAAGGCTAATCGCATTCCTGTGGCTGCCAGCGGATGTCCAAGTGCAATTGCGCCACCGTTGATATTGAGTTTTTGCTGGTCAATTTCCAACGCCTTGGCAACACCTAAACACTGGGCGGCAAAAGCTTCGTTGATTTCAAAACAGTCTATCTGATCAATGGTCATTTTCGTTTGGGATAAAATAGACTGAATAGCGGGAACTGGCCCTATGCCCATAATATCGGGTCGAACACCGACGTTAGCAAAACCTTTAATTTCACCCAAAGGTTTTAAACCATGAGCACGAACGTAGTCTCCAGAGGCTACCAATATGGATGCTGCACCATCAACGATACCCGAAGCGGTACCCGCAGTTGTCGGTCCTTGTTTAGAAAAGACATAAGGTAAACTTGCTAATTTTTCCATAGATGTTCGTCTGGGATGCTCATCATGACAACAATCTTCACGACTATTCAGACGGAATTTTCTGGGATTGAGTCCTGCTAATTCAATCAAGCCCTTTGCCGCTATTGAAATGATTTCCTCTTCAAAATAGCCGCTGTGTTTTGCGTTGGCAAAACGTTCCTGACTTCTAAAAGCGTAGGCTTCAACTTGTTCTCGAGTGAGTTCATAATCCTTGGCGATATTGTCTGCAGTTTTTCCCATAGGTACTGCCGCCGTGTCGTTCAGTGCTTCCCATAACAGGTCGATAAAATCGGGCTTGCCTAAGGCAAAACCTTGGCGTGAGCTGTACGAAGCCAGAGGGAAACGGCTCATGGTATCGGTTCCGCAACCCAAAATCAGCTTGGCTTTGCCGAGTGCAATTTGTTCAGCGGCTTGCCCCAGCACTTCAATTCCAGAACCGCATATTCTTTGTACCATCAAAGCAGAACTGGTTTGCGGTACACCCGCATAAAGTGAAATGTGCCGAGGTAAAAAGAAACTATCTGCACTTGCCTGGCCTATATTGGCAACAATAGTTTGTTCAACGTCGGTTACCTCAACCGAGGCTTTTTTGATTGCAGCTCGCGCTGCTAATATCCCAAGATCTGTCGGAGACATGCTCGATAAACTACCATTGAGTTTACCAAATGGAGTACGCATCCCATCAATGATGTAGATGTCTTCAAACAGAGCACCATTTCCGTGTTTGTTTGAGGTAAATCCTTTGATTGCTGTGGTCATTTTATTTGCTCACTTATTGATTGGTTACTTCTTTAAATAGTGACTCAGTCACCGACCGATATATTCAGGTTTATTTCTCTGTAATATGCTCAATAATCCAGTTTTAGCATCCTCGGTAGAGAAAATAGTTTGTAGTCCAACCAACTCTAAATTCAGTCCTTGTTGTAGGGTTAACTTTGCGCCTTCGGTGATTAATTTCATGGACATTTTCAACGCGATGGGCGCTTTTCTGCTCAAAGTTTTTTGGTGTGTTTTGTAAGGCTCTTTGGTCAATAAACTGTCATTAATCGAACCGTCAAAATCACTAAATTCTGCTGCTTCCAAATGATCACTATTTTTACCTGCCTGAGAATGTTCCAGATGGTAATTCGCCAGTGCCAAGCAATCAAAAAACGGCTCAATGATAGCGTCAACCAAACCATATTTATAAGCTTTTTCAGCGTTTACAAATTGACCAGTCGCGATCAAATATTTGGCCATTCCTACACCAACCAGGCGTGAAGTTCTCTGAGTGCCACCAAGCCCTGGGTAGATACCTATCCCGGTTTCAGGAAATGCGATAACTGTTTTAGGCGTTGCGATACGATAATCGCAAGACAGTGCCAATTCAAAACCACCACCGAGGGTTAAACCGTTGAGATAAGCGTAAGTTGTCTTAGAAGACGCGCTGATTTTATTTAATACTTTTTGACCAAACTCGGTGAATGATTGAATGCGATTTAGATCATTTGCTTCTAATGAATCGACAAAAAACTTAATATCGGCGCCAGCGATAAAAGCTTTGCCTTTGCCCATGAAAATTATTTTATTAATAGTTGAATTTTGATTGAGTAAATCAACACAAAAATTCAACTGTCTCATGGTTTCTTCGCCGAGAGGATTCATTCGGTCTGGTAAATTAAACTGAATAAACCCGGTTTCACCATAGACTTGATGCGTTACCCAATCGAGGGGTATTGTATGACTCTCATTGGTTTGATTGTCAGAATTAAAGGGAAAGCCGGGTAATGACATTTTCCAATTATTAAACAGTTTCGTCACCATTTTTTTGACTGGATCGATACCTAGTTTGTTCATCAATTCAAACGGGCCCATCGGCCAGGCCAAGCCAGAACGAGCACCTAAATCAGCTGAGGTCGCATCAACAACACCTTCACTGACCATCTGTGCAGCAACACCCAGCGTTGCTGCTACCATTCGCTCGGTAATAACCTGTGGGTGAGATTGTGAAGAATTTAGAATACTATCGTCATCAAGATCCCAGTCTTTTCCAGTGGCTACCTGATGCACCAATAAATTTGCTGGTTGATAGAAGGCGCCGAGTTTTTCGGCCAAACCTGATGCAGCGTGCATGGCAATAGCAACACCCGTTGCGTTCATCAAAGCAAAAGGCCCCATGCCAACACCGAATACATCCCGACTTATCCTGTCTATTGTTTTAATGCTGCCAAAACCCTCTTCTAATAATCTGACCGCTTCATTTAACCAGGGGACAAAAAAACGATTAACTGCAAATCCCGCTGTATCCTTAACTTGTATAGGCGTTTTATCAAAATAGTTATAAAAATTGAGCAGCTGATAGGTGATATCTGCTGCTGTTTCCTCCCCTGGAATAACTTCAATGAGTTTGTTTTTTGCTGCATGGTAAAAATAATGAACACCGATAACCCGCTGCGGATATTGCAAACCGGCTGCTATCTCGGTGACTAGAAATGAGGATGTGTTACTGGCCAAAATACATTTATTTGAAACAATATTTTCCAGCGCTTTAAATAGATTTTTTTTAACCGAGAGGTCTTCAAAAACAGCTTCTACTATTAATTCACAATTGGCTAATTGAGTCTTTTGAATGGATGTTGTTAAATTTGAGAGCATGACTTCATATTGTTGCGCTGAAATTATTCTTCTATCTTTTGCTTCAGATAATGATTGCTTGATATGGGTTAAGCCTTTACTCAGATATTCATCTGTCTGGTCGATCAAAGTAACATCAAGGCCCTTCATCATGAAATGCTGCGCAATAGCGGAACCCATCGTCCCAGCACCAACGACACCTACTTTGGTTATCGGAGATTTGTTAATGGTTGTTTGATTCATCATTTACTCTCAATTGTTTTGATCAACGTTGATATGATAGGGATTAATTTAAGTTTTATGCCCAAGTCTTCAGCATATTCAGCCAGTTTTCCACAGTGGTATCCATTCTCTGTAGGTCGATTATTTTCTACATCAATTAAAATAGAGGGCTTGTGATCACCGCCTTTATCTAAATAAACCATGGCTTGTTCTATAAATTCATTTTGAATTGAAATATTCATCGCTTGGGCAACGGTGATACCTTCTTGAATAATTTGTTTTACCAATGCTCTGGTATCTGGACGTGACATCACAAAACTCATGGTTTGTCTGGTGATAGCACAGAGACTGCCGAGAGATGAATTAAGCAAAGCTTTTTTAAAAGTTTCAACACGGTAGTCAGTTTTTACCTGGGTGAAAAATTTAGCTGTGGTGAGGTCGTCAGCAATTTTTTGGGCATAAATAGCACCGAGTGGTAAATCTGAAATAAAATGAGGCATAAAAAAATTGACGGTTACTTCGTTGTCACTAGAAATACTACAACCCATATTGAGGACTAATCTCAATGCTCGTTTACGTCCAAAGAACTGACGGATCTGGTCCTCTACATCCAGGCCATTTTGACAAGAGACAAAAAGTGTTTTTTGGTCTGGATTCAAGTCGAAAATATTTTTAAGCAAACCAATTGAGTCGGAACTTTTTGTACAAATAAAAATAACGTTTGGTTTTGTTTCTAGAAAAGTTTTGAGTTCACTATAACAATGGTTTACTTTTGCTGAGGCTGCTGTGGCGCCTTTTATTTTGAGTGTGCTGGATTTCAGTTTATCTGCATCCGCAGGGTTTCTGACTAACACAGCGACGTTAAAATCAGCTTGTATCAAATGCGTAGCGATGACTCTGCCTACAGGGCCAAAACCAATAATGCCGTAAGTTAACGGTTTCATTTAACACGCTCAGTGTGGGGGTGGTTGATGACTAATTCCGTTAATGGAACTACGTACGCATCCTTTGGTAACTCATCATATTTGTGTTGTTGAACTTTAACGATATACTCTTTAAAACGTTGTTCAATTTTACGGGGGATTAATTTGAAAGATGGTGTTAATTCATTGTTTTCAAGAGACAATTCGCGATTAATAATCAATGCCCTTTCAATGTGTTCAAATCCTGCGGGTCTGGTATCATTTATTTCCATGATACATCGACTCAAACAATTTGATAAACAACGTACATTTTCTGGATGAACACAATCAGCTGTATCTTTACCTTGATTGGGTGATGTGGAGAATAAATCACTATTTGGAAACATAATGATAAAAGGGTGGCGCTCACCCGAACCAAATACGAAGGCATACTTAATATATTTACATTTATTGCTGACGCTGTCTTCTATCTGAGCGGGAAAAATTTTCTCACCATTATCCAATTTAAACATTCTCTCTTTGCGCGAAATAATCTTAACACCATGTTCGGTAAATTCTCCAATATCACCAGTTTTAAACCATCCATCAGATGTGAATGCTTCTGACGTTGCATCGGCTTTTCTAAAGT
>CAZKUH010000044.1:0-10585 GCA_964555895.1 uncultured Enterobacterales bacterium | reverse complement strand
ACCCTGGGTGGCTGCCCTGAATCTTGAAAATCTCAACATGACCTCAGCCGAGTTAAAACCTGAGTTGGGTATCGACATCCATTTTTTGCTTAAAGCACATGCACAGAACAAATCAATCATCGCGCTTGAATCTGCCGAGGAACAATTTAACTTGTTTGAAAATATGACCATGGCTCAGCAAGTTGTATTTCTAAAAAGCACCCTCGAACAAATCATCTCCTCGGAAGATATATTGACAAAACTGGTTTCTTTCTGGCAAAAAGGCGATAGTAAAAAGCTGGAAAAGTTAATTCTATCCGAAATGAAAAACGATCCAGACGAACGTTTTTTTTATGACTTGCTGTTAACCAATCGAAATAAAAAAATGGCAAAAAAAATTGCAGCATTTCTTAAAACCAATGATAGCTATTTTGTCGTTGTAGGTGCAGCACATTTTTTAGGCCCAGACAGTATTATCAGATTCTTGAATGATCAAGGTATTTCAGTCAAACGGATAAACTAGGTAGACTAAGATTTAAGCCATTCAAGACAGGGACAGGGCTTTGTCCACTATTTCGCTTACATCCGCTGATAACGCTTTTCGTGCTTTGATCTTTTTAAGGGCATTTAACATCTGCCTTTGTCGTGGTTTGTCATATTTTTTCCAACGATTAAAAACACTCACCAGTCGAGCAGAAATTTGCGGGTTGAGACTATCCATTTCAATCACCCGGTCTGCATACCAACTATACCCATCACCACTTTGTTGATGAAAAGCGGCCACATTTGCTGCAAAAGAAGTTAATAAAGCCCTTACTTTATTGGGGTTGGAGTGCACCATTGCCTCGTGATTCCAGAGTAATTTAACACGTTCGAAAGCTTGTTCTTCTCCGCTACTGGCAATGGTCATAAACCATTTATCTAAAACTAATTCCTCGTGCTGCCACTTTTTGTAGAAAGTTTCGGCAACCTCATCTGCCTCCGGCAAAGAAGCAAGCATCTGAAATACAGTTAATTCTTCGGTCATATTTTGCGGTTGGTTAAAAATATTCCAAGCTAATTTTTCTGCAAGTACTGGGTTTGATTCTTTGATATAAAAAAGGCAAGTAGTAGAAATTTCCCTATAACCTATAGCTTTTATCTTAGGGCAATTATGTAACATTTTTCTTGCATTTTTAAACGTATCAACAAAACTATTTTCAAGTTCTACAGCCAGTTTTTTTATTAACCTATTACGCGCTTTATGAAGCACCAGAATATCGATATTTTCACGTGACACTTCAAGCATAGATACGCTGGGTATTTTTAATAACAATGCGCTAAATTGCGGATCCAATTTATCCTTTAACAATTTACCCAACGCCTGACAAACGGCATTTTCAAGCTCTACACCGCTGTTTTTGTCATTTTTATTTATATTGTCATCATAAATCGACCATACTGCGCGAGCCATTAAAGATTGCCCCGCATCCCATCGAGAATATTCATTGGTATCATAAGAAAATAAAAATGCCAGCGTTGCATTTGAAATCTCTCGATGAATGATGACAGGTGCAGAAAAATCTCTTAATATACTTATGGTTACTTTTTCTTTAATCTCTTCAAATAGATAGTCGTTTTTCTTGTCCACTAAGTCCAGCACAAATTCATGCGATCTTACCCCCTTGAAAGAAACCGTTACATCTTCTCCTTTATCATTGATGAATCCTACTTTCAGCGGAATATGGAAATTCTGCCTTTTGTCTTGTGCAACACATGTTGCACTATGCTGAGATAAAGACAACTTAAAACATGCCGAAGATTTAACATATTTTTCTTCGAGAACGGTGACTCCCGGAGTTCCGGACTGGCTATACCAAAGCCTGAATTGTTGTAAATTTATCTCACTGGCATACTCCATCGCCAGTACAAAATCTTCACAAGTAACAGCCTCGCCATCATGGCGTTCAAAATAACAGTCCATGCCTTTAATAAAATTTTCTTTACCCATTATTGTTTGCATCATACGAATAACTTCCGCCCCTTTATTATAGACAGTCACCGTATAAAAATTATTCATTTCGATATAGGAATCCGGTCTGACAGGGTGGGCCATCGGACCAGCATCTTCCGCAAACTGTACGCTTTTTATAACTTGTACATCCGCTATCCTTTTTACAGCTCTGGAATTTAAATCACTAGTAAATTCCTGGTCTCTGAACACCGTCAAGCCTTCTTTTAAACTGAGTTGAAACCAATCACGACAAGTTATTCGATTGCCAGTCCAGTTATGGAAATATTCATGAGCAATAACGCTTTCTATGCCCAGAAAATCATCATCTGTAGCGGTTGTTTTATCTGCCAGCACATATTTGGTATTAAATACATTCAAGCCCTTGTTTTCCATCGCACCCATATTAAAATCGCCAACGGCCACTACCATATAAATATCTAAATCATATTCGCGAGAAAATATTTTTTCATCCCAGCGCATGGCCTTTTTCAATGAATTCATAGCATGTTTTGTTTGCTTTAACTTACCTTCATCAACAAAAATTTGCAGCTGTATTTTTCTGCCGCTCATCGTTAAAAATGAGTCTTCCAGCAAATCAAACTTTCCTGCGACCAATGCAAATAAATAACTGGGTTTAGGGTAAGGATCATGCCAGACAAGTTGAATACGATTATGTTCAAGAGCTGATCTTTGCAGTAGATTTCCGTTTGACAGCAAATAGGGAAATTTTTCTTTATCTGCAATAATTGTTGTGGTAAATACCGATAAAATATCAGGCCGATCCAAATAAAAAGTAATCCTTCTAAAACCTTCTGCTTCACACTGGGTACAAAATTTATTATTACTCAAATACAATCCGCTCAAGGCGGTATTTGAAGTGGGATTTATCATTACTTCCGAAGTTAAATTGAATGCTTTACCCGGCACTTTGAAAATAGTGAGTAAACCAGCTTCATATTTGTAATCTGCTTCATGTAGTTCGACATTATTAATTTTCAAGCTTTTTAATTGAAGATTTTCACCATCAAGAACCAGTGTTTGTTGTGATGAATCGAGAACCGGCAATATGGTCAAACTCGAGGTCACTGTTGTGCTCTCTGGTTCCAGTTCAAATAACAAATCAGTCTTTGAGATTAAGAAGCTACTGCGACTATAGTGCTCTCGATACTTTATTTTATTTTTACCTGGCACTGTAACTGCTTCGGTTAGCCCATCGATCATTTTATTCTCCGAATACAAAAGGAATCACCCCTGAATGATGATTCGCCCTAAACACTAGTTCTTTTTGTTTGGCAGTTATTGTTCGCATACTTCAGCTAAAATTTTGCCAGAGGCTATTTTGCTGTTAACTTTCACAATTTACAAGATGTCTCAATATTTTATTGTTAATAATTGTTTTTGTTGAACTTCTGGTCTGACCAGAAGGTAAAACATCTATACAAACGCCTTTGGCATCAGTATGATCTGCGCCGCTAATCACTGAATTTGATATAATGAAAGTGAAACCTTAAAAACCAAGGTGTTTCATCTAAATTTCGGTTATCAGCGGCATGCAACCACTGATACCATAGCTTCATTTCAATGAGGATAATCCTTTGAAAAAAGTCGTAACGTTTGAAATCAAATATCTTCAATATCTGGATAATGAGGGTCTGCCCATAACCGATAATTTACCTTCATTCGCGCAAGATAAAGATTTATTACATCAACTATATTTTGATATGTGTTTACTCCGAGCGTTTGATGCCAAGGCCTACGCCATGCAAAGAACCGGGAAAATGGGTACCTATCCGGCCTCATTGGGCCAGGAGGCCATCGGCATTGGTTATGGTAGCGTCATGACAAAAGAGGATGTATTGGTGCCCTATTACCGCAGTACCGGCGGTCTATTGCAACATGGCGTCAGTATGACCGAGATTTTAACCTACTGGGGAGGCGATGAACGCGGCAGTGCTTTTAAAAATGCTCAACAAGACTTACCCATAGCCGTACCTATCGCCACACAATGTTTAAATGCTGCAGGGGTGGCTACTGCAATCAAACTCCGCAAAGAAAAAAGAGCGGTGGTAACAGAGATAGGAGAAGGCGGCACCTCTAAAGGAGATTTTTATGAAGCGATAAATGTCGCCGGGGTTTGGAAGTTGCCGGTGTTGTTTGTGGTGAATAACAATAAATGGGCCATTTCAGTGCCAACTAAAATACAAACAGCAGCTGAAACCTATGCGCAAAAAGCCCTCGCAGCCGGGATAGAATGTTTACAGGTCGACGGCAACGATATTCTGGCGGTTAGAGATGCTTCAGCCAGGGCTTTAAAAAAAGCCCGCAGTGGCGAAGGTGCGACATTGATTGAATACATTAGTTATCGACTTTGTGATCACACCACAGCCGATGATGCCAGTCGTTATCGTGATAACAAGGAAGTTGAACAAGCCTGGAAGAATGAACCCGTTCTGCGATTAAGAAAATATCTTCAGTCATTGAATATATGGTCTGATGATGATGAACAAGCCATGCAAACCAATATCAGCGCGCAAATCACCACTGCAGTTGAAGAGTTTAGCAATTTACCCAAACCTGAAGCGGTCTCGATGATTGACCATTTGTTTGCTGAATTACCTGAAATTTACCAGGCTCAACGTGAAGAATTATTCTTGGGAGATGCTTAATCATGCCAATAGTTACTTTGATCGAAGGAATCAACATGGCCATTGCCTGGGAACTTGAACATGATAAGGATATTGTAGTCTTGGGCGAAGACGTCGGTGTCAATGGTGGCGTTTTCAGAACAACCAATGGATTACAGGAGAAATTTGGCGCTGATAGAGTTATCGATACACCGCTGGCAGAGTCCATGATCGCGGGTCTGAGTGTGGGCATGGCGACCCAAGGATTAAAACCTGTTGCAGAGATGCAATTCCTCGGCTTTATTTATTCTGCTCTGGATCAAATTATTACCCAGGCAGCACGTATGAGAAATCGCACCAGAGGCCGTTTAAGTTGCCCGCTGGTTATTCGTGCACCCTTCGGCGGTGGTATTCATGCCCCTGAGCACCACTCAGAAAGTACCGAGGCTTTATTTACGCAAATCCCCGGAATTAAAGTGGTTATTCCTTCTAATCCCGGACGCGCATATGGTCTGATGTTAGCGGCCATGCGTGATCCGGACCCGGTCATATTTCTTGAGCCAAAACGTGTTTATCGCTTGTTGAAGCACGAAATTGAAGATGATGGTGAAGCCTATCCTCTGGAGATGTGTTTCATTGATCGTGAAGGTGATGATATTACCTTGGTCAGCTGGGGTGCCATGATGCATGAAACCTTATTGGCCGCCAAACTGCTCGAAAAGGAAGGCATAGCAGCAGAAGTTATCGATGTAGCAACGGTCAGTCCTTTGGATATGCCGACAATTCTTGAATCTGTGGCCAAAACCGGGCGACTGTTAATTGTACAAGAAGCACCTAAATCAGGCGCTGTCGGCTCTGAAATAGCCGCCGAAGTCGCGGAAAAAGGTCTGATGAGTTTATTGGCTCCCATCGCTCGAGTTTCAGGCTACGACACCGTGATGCCCTATTATAAACTCGAAAAGACTTACATGCCGAGTGTGGCGAAAATAGTCACTCAAGCCACAGCGTTAATGGAGTATGTATGAAAACCTTTAATTTACCCGATTTGGGAGAAGGCCTGCCCGATGCCGAGATTGTCAACTGGTTGGTCAAAGAAGGGGATAAAGTTTCTCTTGATCAGCCCATGGTAGAAATGGAAACTGCCAAAGCAGTGGTAGAAGTACCTGCCCCCCACGACGGTTATATTTATCAACTTCACGGTCAAGCTGGTGACATTATTATCACTGGCGCCCCACTGGTGAGCTTTTCTTTATCGAATCATAATGCGCACAAAAATACTTCAACAGATTCTTCTCCAATTGCAGTTGAATCCGTCGCAAAAAAACGCCAGGATGCCGGCACTGTAGTCGGTTCAGTTGAAGTAGGCCATACCCTTTCGGCCGAAAATACTTTAACCGTAGCAGGAAGTTCGGCCA
The DNA here is from genome assembly GCA_964555895.1 of uncultured Enterobacterales bacterium. Taxonomy (GTDB): domain Bacteria; phylum Pseudomonadota; class Gammaproteobacteria; order Enterobacterales; genus DRNA01. The sequence continues at coordinate 4,574 of CAZKUH010000044.1, read as the reverse complement.
AAATCACCCCCGTTATTAAAGCCCTGGCGCGAAAATTAAAGGTTGATTTAAGTCAACTGAAACCCACGGGTAAAGCGGGTTCAATCACCCAGGCTGACGTGAAAAATGCAAGTAAAACAACCAGCACTAAAACAGCTGCCGACACTATTGAAACGACAACGTTTAAAACAGCAAATAGCACCCTTAAGCCGCTATCCTACCGGGCATCCCCTGCTGTCAGGGCGCATGCTGGTCGGTTGAGTGTCAATTTGAAAGATTGTCAAGCCTCAGGTCCTAAAGGGAGTATTACTAAAACTGACGTTGATACGGTAGCGCAGTCTTCTTCAACCACAGTTCAACTACCGGCGACCGTCGCGGCAAGACCCGTAGCCCCAAAACCTAATCTTAGTGGCAAGCCTGAGGCAGTAAGAGGTGCCAGACGCGCAATGGCTCTGGCGATGACGGCATCACATAACAGCATCGTGCCGGTGACGTTGATGGATGATGTCGATATTAGTGGCTGGGTTAAAGGTACAGATGCAACGGCGAGAATGTTACGTGCGCTTTCTTATGCAGCAAAAGTTGAGCCTGCACTCAATGCCTGGTTTGATGGAGAAAAAATGGAGCGATTGTTACATCGGCAGGTTCATGTCGGTATTGCGGTAGATACGCCTGCTGGGCTTTATGTGCCAGTGTTAAAAAATGTTGACAGCAAAACACCGGCGGCGATCCGGGAAGGAATTAACAGTTTGATGCAGCGGATTGAAAATAAATCGATCAAACCCGAAGAACTTACAGGAGGAACTATTTCATTGTCAAATTACGGCACTATTGCCGGCCGTTACGGCACACCCGTAGTCAGCCTGCCTCAAGTCGCCATTTTAGGCGCTGGTCGCTATCGCGATGAATTGAAAATAACTGAAAATGGTGTAACCAAACATCGGATGCTGCCATTATCGCTGAGTTTTGATCATCGTGCCTGTACTGGTGGCGAAGGTGCACGATTTCTGGCCGCACTCATGACTGATTTACAGTCAGCACTTTAATTCAAATTGATGCGTTTCAGGCAAAAAGATTTGAAAAATTTCACAGTTTATCTGGTTTCTGTGGTCAGCGGATTCGTGATTATGGGTGTGGAATTATTAGCGGGCAGATTGCTATCACCTTATTTTGGTAGCAGTATTTATGTCTGGGGCAGTATCATCACTATATTTATGTTGGCTCTTTCAATCGGCTATTTAACCGGTGGGCGCTGGTCATTGCGTTCACCTTCGTTGAGAAAACTCTCGTTATTATATTTTATTGCAGCGCTGTTATTATTGCCAATACCCCTTTTTGCACAAATGATGATGGAACGTTTGTTTATAGTCGTTGAAGATCCTCGCTACGGCTCATTAATAGCCTCTGCCATTTTATTCTTACCGGCAACAATCGTTATGGGCATGATCGCCCCTTACGCCGTAAGATTACTGGCAATGAGCACAGAACAAACAGGATTAACCGCAGGCAGACTTTATTTTGTTTCTACGCTGGGCAGTGCAGTAGGAACCATCGCCACTTCATTTTATCTGGTCGCTTATTTTACGCTGCCACAAATATTTAGTAGTTTTATTCTGGTGATGTTTATTTCTGCTTTGGTTTTAGCCTTTCATCCACACTCGCAAAAAAATTAAATTTGCGGTAGAATTTATCTACCATCTCAACTCATTCTTAATAATAAATGAAACCACCCCAAACCCTAAAAAGAATTTCAATTTACCTCTTCGTCAGTATTTTCTTATTTTTAAATAATGGCTTTATACTGGCTAAAACTATTCATAAAGAACAATCCTTATATCGCAATATACTGGTTACACAAATAAATCAACGACGTTGTATGAGTTTCTCGTTAAGAAAAGATCGGGAACAAAATCAAAGTTGTTTTTTATTGAACGCACCACAACAGCTCGTTTTTGATTATACCAAGTTATCTCTCGTAGGCGCCTTCTCAAAACCGCATGCGAATAATATTTTAATCATCGGTCTCGGTGGTGGTTCTTTGGTCAACGCCTACCATTATTTATTACCTGAGGCAAAAATCACCTCCGTAGAAATTGATCCGGCCGTCATCAAAGTAGCCAAAAAATATTTTTTTCTGCCCACACAATCCTGGCATACAATTGTTGCCAAAGATGCTCGACTCTTCGTTAAACGAGCCCTAATCAAAAAACAATCTTTTGATTTAATCATTCTCGATGCTTTTAACGGAGATTATATTCCTGAGCATTTAATGACCAGAGAATTTTTTTCGGAAGTGAGAAAACTACTGGATGAGCAAGGGGCTGTAGTTTCCAATACCTTTGCCACCAGTCAACTCTATCATAGTGAATCCGCCACCTATGCAGCAGTTTTTGGGAATTACATTGAACTCAAGGGAGAGTATTCGGGTAATCGCGTTATTTTAGCGCATAAAAACAAGCGTTTTAGCAAACAGCAAATTCGCCAAAATATGAAAAAATTTGCACAAAAATTACAAAAAATAGGGCTGTCGCCAAACTATCTTTTAAATGCTCTGAATACCAAACCGCGCTGGAATAGCAATGCACGTATATTAACTGATAATTATGCTCCGGTTAATATCCTTAATCATTAAATAACCTCAACTCGGGATAAGGCAAACAGTCAATGCAAGTATTACATTGCTTCGAGCCTTTCCCATATCCAGAGCTTTGACCAAATATCAAGCGTTCAAGGCAAAATCCAAATCATTTTTAAGGTCTTCAATATTTTCAATGCCTACGCTAATCCTCACTAGCGAGTCAGAAATACCCAGTTCATTTCGGGTTGCCTCAGGTACCGAAGCATGGGTCATTATAGCTGGGTGCTCAATCAAACTCTCAACCCCACCAAGCGATTCTGCCAAGGCGAATATCGTAACATTTTCAAGAAATCGTCTCGCTTTGGCTAAATCTCCCTTGAGGAAGATAGTAATCATGCCACCAAAGGCTGTCATTTGCTTTTTGGCTAATTCATGTTGTGGATGAGATTCCAGTCCCGGATAAACCACTTTTTCCACCTGAGGATGCTGCTCCAGCCAGCCAGCCAGTTTCATGGCACTCTGATTATGTCTTTCCATGCGAATCGCTAAAGTCTTCAGTCCTCTTAAGGCAAGGTATGCATCAAAAGGACCATTAACCGAGCCGATGGCATTTTGCAGAAAAATCATCTTCTCAAGCAGTTCAGGATTATCACCGACTACGGCAATACCACCGACCATATCCGAATGCCCATTGATATATTTAGTGGCTGAGTGCATCACAATGTCGGCACCAAGAGACAACGGATTTTGGTTAAACGGGGTGGCAAACGTATTATCCACACAAACCAGGATATTCTTGTCTTTTGCTAGGCTAACTATGGCTGCAATATCGACAAGTTTGAGCGTGGGGTTGGTCGGCGTTTCTATCCAAATCATTTTCGTTTTGGCTGAAATGGCTGTTGATATTTTAGCTATTTCTGTCATATCAACAAAATTAAAAATCAAATTAGCCGAACGCTTTCTGACCTGATCAAACAAACGGAAAGAACCTCCATAAAGATCATCCATGGCAATAACTTCATCACCGGAATCGAGTAATTCCAGGATGGTTGCCGTGGCAGCTAGACCTGAAGCAAAACCAAATGCCCGTGCGCCTTCTTCGAGATCGGCAACACAACGTTCATAAGCATAACGCGTCGGGTTATGCGATCTTGAATATTCAAAACCCTGATGTTCGCCCGGACTGCTCTGTGCATAGGTAGAAGTCGTATAAATGGGCGGCATCACAGCCCCAGTCGTTGGATCCGGTTGTTGCCCGGCATGAATAGCCCGAGTTTCAAAATGTAACTTTTTTTGATTTTTCATGTATTACTTCCTCAAACAAGAACTTTATAAAAAGCCTTTTTCCTTCATCCATCCATCATTATACATCTTACTCAGATAACGATTACCCGTATCACAAACCAAAGTTACCACTCTTTTTTTCTCCGTTTGGGCCTGGCAATACTTAAGTGCAGCTGCCAGTAGAGTTCCGGTAGAAGACCCCCCCATAATACCTTCCTGCGCCAAAAGTTCCCGCGCAACATTGAGAGATTCTTTATCTGAGATGGCGTAAGCACAGTCGACCAAACTCATATCACAAATATCTGGAATAAAATCTTCGCCTATCCCTTCGATGAGCCAACTACCCACTTCGGCTATTTTACCTGTTTCAACATAACCGGTGAGGATTGAGCCTTCAGGATCAGCAAGTACTATATCAACTGCCGGATTTTGTTCCTTTAAAAATTGACCGACACCACTCAACGTTCCCCCGGAGCCGACTCCACAGACAAAAGCATCAACATCTCCATTCATTTGTTGCCATATTTCAGGAGCAGTTCCTTCATAATGAGCGGCAACATTTTCTAAATTTTCAAACTGATTGATATAGAATGCACCGGTTTCTATGGATAATCTGGCAGCGATATCCTGATAATATTCGGGATGCCCCTTGCCAACATCGGAACGAGTCAGAGAAACCTCTGCACCCAAACCTTGCAAAGCATAAATTTTTTCTTGGCTCATTTTGTCTGGC
>CAZKUH010000043.1:0-10613 GCA_964555895.1 uncultured Enterobacterales bacterium | reverse complement strand
GACAAAAATTGATTTTAAACAATGGATATTATATCTTAAAAGTACATAATGGCCTTCATTGATTTCCAAGTATTTATTTTATGATTAATATTCAGCAACCGCCCAAAACTGCGAAGTCGTTGGCTTTTTTTAATCTGGCTTTTCGACCTTTTTTTCTGTTGGCTCCACTCGTGGCAATTTTAGGGTTATTGATGTGGGTGTTACATTACGCCGGTTGGTTTTTAAATGAAAATTACTGGGGTGCGTTGAATTACCACAGCCATGAGATGATTTTTGGTTTTGCGGTGGCTATTATCTCGGGTTTTTTATTGACGGCTGCACGGAACTGGACAGGCTTGCACGTTATCAGTGGGTGGAAATTAGGACTATTAGTGTCTATCTGGTTGTTGGGTCGAATTTTACCTTGGTTTGCGCTCCCTGGCTGGATAGTTGCAGTAGCTGATCTATCCTTTTTACCTTTGGTGATGGTGGTTTTGGCCATACCAGTGATTAAAGCTAGACAATGGCGAAATATTATTTTTATTCCCATTCTTGGATTACTCTGGTTTGGTAATTTTTTGATGCATTGGCAACAATTAGGGTTCTCACAGAAGACCGCTCATGCCGGGTTATATCTGGGGGTTGATCTGATTCTATTGCTCATAATGGTGATGGGTGGACGGGTTATTCCCATGTTTAGCGGTAATGGGATCGGTGAAAAAATTACCCGAACGCCCAAGCTCGACCAACTGGTCATACTGACGGGTATTTTATATCTGATAGCGCACCAGGTGGGTTATATGAGTAGGTTTTTGGTGGTTGCGGCATTCTTAGCATTGTTGGTACAGGGCTATCGATCGTTTATCTGGTATCGGCATAAAATCTGGCGAGTGCCTTTAGTCTGGATATTACAGGCATCCTATTTTTGGATACTGCTGGGATTTTTATTAATGGCGCTGGCCGCACTCGGTTATCTGTCGCCTTTTCTGGCACTACATGCATTTACCGTTGGCGGTATCAGTGGCATGATCCTAGGGATGATTTCCAGAGTATCTTTAGGACATACCGGACGCCCGTTACAACCACCTAAACTCGTTGTTGGCGGTTTTGTCTTATTACAGATAGCGGCAATAGTGAGAGTTTTTATACCTTTACTACTACCACAATGGGCTGCTGCGGCAGTGATAGTGAGTGGATTTATCTGGATGCTTGCGTTGTTGAGTTTTGTCTTGAGTTACGGCAATATGTTACTCAAACCTCGGCTCGATGGTTTGCCGGGATAAATATTTTTTTTCATTTTCCAGGATACCTCATGACCCGTCTCAGCAAGTGTTATGCGATTAAAGATTTAAGGCATGCCGCGAAGAAATCTTTACCCGGTGTGATGTTTGATTATATAGCAGGTGGTGCGGAAGATGAAATTACCGTACGCCGAAATCTTGAATCTTTTCAACACTATCAATTTGTCCCCAGAGTTTTAAAAGATGTCACCCATATTAATTTGACCACCACCATTCAAGGGGTGAGGAGTCGTTTGCCGATTATTTGTGCGCCGACAGCAATGTCCCGAACTTTTCACTATCTTGGAGAAAAGGCTGTTGCCAAAGCTGCCGGGCAAGCGGGTATCCCTTATACCCTTTCAACGGTGGCAACAACTTCGATTGAAGATATTGCGAAAATTTCAAATGGTGTTAAATTTTTTCAGATATACGCATGGCGCAATCGGCAGATGGTGAAAGATTTTATCAGTCGATGTCGTCAAAGTCAGTATCAGGCCATTATGCTGGCGGTAGATTTCCCCACGCTGGGTAACAGAGAGCGGGATTTGCGTAATGGCCATGGACATTTATCTGAACAACGTTTAAAGATACTGGCAGGTGCTTTGATGCATCCAAAATGGTTTTATCGTTATCTCACATCAGCACCTTTGACCATGGCGAATATGGTCGAATTTCTGCCCCATGGTGGAGATGCAGCCAAAACCATAGATAAAGTGAATGAACTATTTGATGCCTCGATCACTTGGCAAGATGCGGCTGAAATACAAAAACTCTGGGGTGGGCCATTTATACTCAAAGGAATTCAAAGTGTTGCTGACGCTAAGCTGGCAGTGGAATTAGGTGCCAGTGGCATCGTTTTATCCAATCATGGTGGCCGGCAACTGGATGGTGCGCCACCAGCCATGGATTTATTGCCAGCAGTGAAAGCGGCGGTCAATGATTCATTGGAAATTTATATTGATGGCGGGATACGCCGAGGTTCAGATGTCATCAAAGCCATCGCCTTAGGTGCTACAGCCTGTTTGATTGGTCGCCCGTATCTCTATGGCTTGGCGGCAGGCGGTGAAGCGGGTGTGAGTCACGCGTTGAATATTTTTTCGACTGAAATGACCCGTGTTATGCAGCTGATTGGCTGCGATTCAGTTTCAAAATTGTCGGTTGATTATGTTGAGAACATCCGTCAACAAGCATAATAACAAGGTTGTTTGTTGCTACTGAAAGGTATGTTTTTGTTTCTGATTAATGTTTGAAAGTTTCATATATCCCCATAACCATTAGCTGCAAGTTGCAGTCTTCAGGAGCCATTTCTACGGTTTTTTTTGCAGGTTTGATTGACAATAATATTTTTATATTGAGCCAATCCTCTAGGCACTGTATCATTGCGGAGTCCACAATTTATCTTTTGAGTATCCTGTGAGTTTCTCCTCTTTTGCTTTATCTGAAAATATTATAAACGCTGTTATTAAACAGGGTTATAAACATCCAACACCGATTCAAAAGCAATCTATCCCTGCCGTGTTATCGGGGAAAGATGTTATGGCTGCGGCGCAAACGGGTACCGGTAAAACGGCCGGGTTTACGCTACCTATTTTGCAATTGCTCTCAAAAGGTAAACCCGCAAAGGCAAATCAGGCTAGAACTCTAGTACTGACACCCACTCGCGAATTAGCCATACAGGTCGCCGAGAGTGTGGCGACTTATGGTAGCCAGTTACCGTTAAAATCGGTGGTGGTGTATGGCGGTGTGAAAATCAATCCGCAAATGATGAAACTGAGAAAGGGTGCCGATATATTAGTTGCAACGCCGGGACGATTACTGGATCTCTATCAACAAAACGCCGTGAGGTTTGATCAGTTGGAAATTCTGGTGCTCGATGAGGCCGATCGTATGCTGGATATGGGTTTTATCCGTGATATTAGAAAAATCCTGGCTTTATTGCCTTCGCAGCGGCAGAATCTGATGTTCTCTGCCACTTTATCAAAAGACATACGCCAATTGGCAAAAGCCTTTGTTCACCACCCCATAGAAATATCTGTTAGCCCTGAAAACACCACTGCTCAGCGTGTTACTCAATGGATTTGTCCGGTTGACAAAAGTCGTAAAATTGCCTTGCTGAAATACTTGATTAATGAAAATAACTGGCAGCAGGTATTGGTTTTTTCTAGGACTAAACATGGTGCAAATAAAATCGTCAAGCAACTCAATGCCGAGAAATTTAACGCCATTGCCATCCATGGTAATAAAAGCCAGGGCGCGAGAACCAAAGCGCTGGCAGGTTTCAAAGATGGCACCTTTCGTATTTTAGTGGCTACAGATATTGCCGCCAGAGGAATAGATATTGATTTTCTGCCCCATGTGGTCAATATTGATTTACCCAATGTTGCAGAAGATTATGTCCACCGCATTGGCCGAACAGGACGAGCAGGAAAAAGCGGTGAGGCGATTTCTTTGGTCAGTGCAGATGAATTTAAACAACTTTCAGATATTGAGCGTTTGATCAAAAAAGTTTTAAGCAGAAAGGTGATAGACGGTTTTGAACCTGAGAATAATCTTCCTCAATCGCGGTTAGATGCGATTGAACGAACACATAAAAAAACCAGAGTAGATCGACAAGATAATAATTCCCAACAAGCCAAATCAAGAGCAGAAAAACAAAAAACTTCGTACCAGGAGCGGAAAAAGAAGTCTCAAGTTTCATTTAAAAATAAAAACAAAAATAAAAAATCTAACACAAGGTAGCACGGGTATATACCCGTACTACTTCAAAAAGATGTAGTTATTCAAGATGAATACATGAAAATATTCTGCAAACAAGCTGTTAATTATTTCGGTGTTCTCTATGAAGAATAAATATGGTCGAGGCGACTAGCAGAGTGGCGCCTAACCAAAGACTACCCGGTGGAACATAACCAAACACCAGCCACCCAGCATAGACATTTAAAGGTAGTTTAACAAGATCGAAGGGTTGAATAAAAGAGGCATCTGCATTGGCATAGGCTCGAGCCAGGGACCATTGTGCCGTGGCTAGCAGGCTCCCGGAAAAAATGAGCCATAACCACATTTGTTGATTGGGTAGCACAAAATTGGGTAGTGCTAGCAGAAAATTCATCGGTGCAATAAGAATTAATAAATAAATTACCAGCGAGCCGGTACTTTCTGTAGCGGTCATCACCCGTGTCATTAAAGAATAGATGGCCCAGAAAAAAGCTGCCGCAACGGGCAGTAAACTCGCGACACTAAAACCATCACTCCAGGGTGCAAGAATAATCAATGAGCCGAGAAAACCGACCAGGGTGGCAGACCATCTTGCCACACCTACTCGTTCTTTTAAAAATAAAGCAGAGCCCATAGTAACGAAAAGTGGCGAGGTCATCACTAACGCAATAGCTTGCCAAATGGGTATGGGGTAGGCCAGCGCCCATAACCACAACTGGATGCCGATAACGGAGGTGAAAACCCGCAGTAAGTGGAGCCAGATATGATTGGTTTTAAGGGTTTTCGAAAGCCCAGTTTTTAACATCCACGGCAGCATAACCACAAACGAAATGAAATATTGATAAAAGCCAACCAGCGTATTATGCAAGCCTAATTGTGTGCTCAAATATTGACTGGTGGTATTGATCGCTGCAAAAGCAGCGCCAGCCAGAATCATCCACAGTGCGCCAACATAGGGTTTATGTATCAATTTATTCATAATAACCGGCGTTGAAAGAATTAAAGAAACTGGATTTTTGACAATGCATCAAATCCCACACCGAGGCGCTTCGGTGTGAAATGAAATAAGCGGATGGCATCAATTATTTATAATAGAGTGGGGGCGCTTGAATGACTAGTGGTCGATTGCGCAGCTCATATCCTGTCCACAACATAATGGAGATTTTATTTTTCCATGTCCATTGGGACATTTTGAGATCTGCACTTCCGTACCATTGTCTAATTTTAAAATATCATTGACCAGTGGAGCATCACATTTACCACAGGTTGCATTGACACTCATGCCACATTTATTACATTCGTAAGTTGACATCTTTTATTCCTCAATTGGATTAGGCTTCTTTGTAATTGAGGAGAATATATCAGTGAGTTATCCAGCTTTCAAGGCGCATTCACAATTAATCCAATTATCTTTAGTATTTTCACTTTGGAGAGCAATTTATTGCTGTATGCTGACGTTATTATTCTTTGTTTTGGATAATAAATGGCAAATCACAAGTTTTTGTTAGATTTTTCTAATTATTTATCTTTTTCACAGCAACAAATAATGCTGAGTTTTGTCTACATTGAGTATAAAAAGAAGCGCTAAGGTGGTAGCTTTAAAACTGTTTAGTTTTAGAGCATAATCTGCACAAATAAGAAATTTGATCTTATTTGGTGATTTTTGTCTGCTTTAGAGTCAAGTTACGCTATTATTTATCCGAGAACATGAAATGCCAATCAAAACATCAAAGAAAGCAGCTTTTAACCTTAAAGAAAGTGAGGTTACTTCAGAGTCTGGCTATTTTAATCGAAGACAATTTATTCAAGCCTTGAGTGTTTCAACGCTCACTGGCGTTGCGACGACAGCCCAAGCCGGTATTTTGGGTAACTTATTCGGTGATAACGAAGAAACACCGGTGGCGATAGAAAAATCGCTGAAATTCAAAAAAAATATACAATTGTCCACGGATGAAATACCCACCAAGTTGTTCAATGCCACCCATTATAATAATTTTTATGAATTTGGCCTAGAAAAAGATACCCCGGCCAAGCGCGCTAAACATTTTATCACTGACCCTTGGAAAATTACTGTTGAAGGAGAAGTTGCCAAGCCGGGTGTTTATGATTTTGAAGATATTTTGAAAAAAGAATCTCTGGAAGAACGTATTTATCGCTTAAGATGTGTGGAAGCCTGGTCGATGGTTATCCCTTGGGTTGGTTTTCCACTGAGTTCATTATTGAAGAAATTCGAACCAAATTCCCATGCCAAATTCGTTGAGTTTACCACGTTACTGGACCCACAAAGAATGCCCGGTCAAAAAAGAGGTTTTCTTGGTTTCAGCTCATTAAAATGGCCTTATGTTGAAGGTTTACGTATGGATGAAGCCATGAACCCGTTAGCATTTATGGCTGTGGGTTTGTATGGTAAAAATTTACCACCGCAAAATGGCGCACCCTTACGCTTGGTTTTACCGTGGAAATATGGATTCAAGTCAATTAAGTCCATTGTAAAAATCAGATTTACTCGTCAACAACCGAACAATAGTTGGCGCAGGAGTGCACCGCGAGAGTATGGATTTTATGCTAATGTGAATCCTCAGGTTGATCATCCCCGTTGGAGCCAAGCTACAGAGAGAAGGATTGTTGATAGTTCAATATTTAGTGTGAAAAGAATCAAGACGTTACCATTTAACGGTTATGCTGAATACGTTGCGGGTATGTATAAGGGTATGGACCTGAGAAAACAGTTTTAGTGACGCATGAAAAAAAATCAACGTATCAAGTGGGTAATTAAACCCACAGTCTTTATTATCTCCAGCTTACCTTTTATATTTGTTATTTTGGGTATCATACTGCAGAACAGTATTTTTCAACTATATCTTGGTGCTGATCCACAAAAATATATTGTACATAAAATGGGTGAATGGACGTTGCGGTTTTTAATCATCACATTGGCCATCACGCCATGCCGTCGCTGGCTAAAGATCCCGGAACTGTTGCAATTTAGGCGCATGTTTGGGCTTTTTGTAATGTTTTATGCTGCACTCCATTTACTTGCCTACTATCTGCTTTATCTTGAAATGGACCTCAGTAATGTACTTGAAGATATCGTGAAAAGGCCATACATAACCGTAGGTTTCCTGGCCTTTTTATTATTGATACCGTTAGCAGTAACTTCAAACAAAGCCATGATGAAACGACTAGGCAAAAAATGGCGAAAACTACATCAGCTGATCTACATCATTGCCGGATTAGCTATTTTGCATTTTATCTGGCAAGTAAAATCAGATCTCAACGAAGCCGTGCTATATTTGTTAATAATTTTGATTCTGTTAGCTTCAAGAATAAAACGTACTAAAAAAAAACCTGCTAGTCATCAAACTTCTGTTACTTCAAAGTAAAAAATTTAGTGTCTCATGGATTAATTTGGCAGCAGCTGATATCCCTGCTGTTGTAATACGACCAACATAGTCATAGCCGAAAGAGCAAGATCATTTGGGTGTAACAAATTTTCTTTTTTAAATCCCGCAAAGGTCAGTGATTGTCCACAAATATAAAATTTAACGCCCACTTTTCTGAGTTTTTCAATTAATTCAATATTGGGATTGTTAAATAGGAAATTATCCTGATAGGTTTTGTTATTCAGTAAGTCTTTCGTGGCTTGACCATGAAAGACGGCTGCAATATCCATATTTTCTATTTTGACACCATTGATAGCATGCATGTTGATAAAACGCGCAATACTTTCTATTCTGTTATTGAGCCGGTCGGCAGCATCGGGAGAAGTTTGTATGTCAAAAATTACTTTATATACAAAATTATCGGGGAGCTTAACCGCTCTATTTTTCACTGCAAACACAGGGCCATAACCTATTATTGCCGGACCTTTAAAAGGTTTTTGCTGAACCTTGGAAGTGGCAAACACGGTGCTTGAGGAAATCAGTAGCAGCAAAAATAGAAAGAGTTTTATCTTGGCGATGATAGCATTCATACAATATCCTTAAATTAGATTCCAACATTAGTGTTAATTATTCTATACTAAATGGTATAAAATATTGTTTTCTGTTGTCAATTGCAACAATAAAAATAATTATCCTCAAGAGGTTTTTACCCATGAATATAAGAATAGCTACCATCGAAGATGTGCATATAATAAAAAACTTTATTCAAGCATTAGCGGATTACGAAAAACTGTCTCATGAAATGGTGGCAACCAGCGAGGATTTGAAAGCCAGTTTATTTACAGAAAAACCAGATGCTGAAGTGTTAATAGCTGAAGAAATTTCAGATAATGGAGATAATGAGCCTACAGGTTTTGCACTCTTTTTTCATAATTATTCAACATTTTTAGGTAAGCGCGGCATCTATCTGGAAGACTTATTTGTCTTACCAAAGTATCGGGGTAAGGGTTATGGTAAAAGTTTATTACAGGCCCTCGCCAAAATTGCAGTTTCTCGAAAATGTGGTCGTTTGGAGTGGAGTGTTCTCGACTGGAATAAACCGGCTATTGAATTCTACAAATCACTGGGTGCTCAGTTTATGGACGGTTGGACTGTGAACCGCCTCACCGGTAAAACATTGTCAGATCTGGCACAATAAAGCAGTTTATTTAGTCCTCCAAGGATAATAAAGCATGGAATTACATTGCCGATACCACCCAACTCGAGCACCAGTGCTGATGTGTTATCAATGTGCTACCACGGTTTGTCCTGATTGTATTCCATCCTGGCCGGCAAAAGGTTTGCCGCGTTGTATTACCTGCCGAGCCGAGATGGAGCAATTAGGGATCAGTGACTACGTCAAACCTTTTTGGCAGTGTTTCGATCGTTTTTTTAGTTTTCCATGGAAAAAAAACAATCTGTTATTTTTGTTTTCTGCCTTGACGTTTTTCCTGATATTTGTGCCTCTCCCGGATCCTGAAAATCTGGTGGGTCCGTTGGCTTTTATTTATCGACTATTGGTTTGGATTTTTTATGCAAGTTTTATCGTGGCATATTTTTCCGCCGTTGCAACTAAAGCCTCCGACGGAAGTTCTGAACCACCGGAAATTATGAAAGTCTGGAAAGATGGTGGTTTTTCTCTGCTGTTCAAAGCATTGTTTATTATCAGTTTGTTCTCAATGGCCTTAGGTTTTTTAAAATTCGCTATTGGACCTACCGCCGGTCTGCTTTTAACCTTTGTAGGGGCTATCTTTTTTCCTGCAGCATTAATGTTGCTCTTTATGGAACGGGAAATAAATGTGGCAATACATCCGGGACGGATAGCCGCAGTGATTCAAGCGATAGGCTGGCCATATGTATTTTTATGGGGGCTGGTGATGATACTGATTTCTGGACCGGAAATTCTGAATTCGCTCCCTGCTCATGTTTTTCAGTCGAATATTTTCCCATATATTTTTCTAACAGTGACTATTTATTTCAGCCTGGTTTTATTTCATATGTTGGGTTATGTGGTTTATCAATACCATTTTGAATTGGGTGTGGCATTACCGCATGAGAGTGTCGAATCGTTAAACAAACCAAGGACGTTACAAAAGTCGGTAATTATCGAAGCCGAAATATTAATTATGGATGGACATTATGAGTCGGCAATGAAATTATTGGAGGGATTTTTGGAAAAATACCCGACTCATGAGAACGTACAACAAAAACTTTTTGCCACGGCCCTTGTTACAGCAAACAAGAAGAGTCAGCTTATCGTCATAGAAAACTTTCTCAGCTACTTAATTTCTACTAAGCAAGGGTTTAAAGTGACCAGCACCTTGAAACAATTCTTAAGAATTCATACTGATTTGGGATTTGATGATTTTGTAAAAGGTGAGGAACTGAAAGAATTTCTGCAACAAGAAAAGGAAAATATGCTTATCTCTCAATTAAGTAATCAATGCTCATAAGTAGGTACTTAAGGAAAAATTGTATGTCGTCTCGACCGTAGTGGAGAGATCTTGTTCCGGTAGCACTGTTACAACTGGAAGTTTCCTCCACTTCGATCCGAATGCCTTTTTTTGTGGTATTTCCCCTTAAGTAAGTACCTACCTATGAGTCAAGGCTGAAGATGTAAATCCGTTTTTGAGAATGCAACAGATCTGTTTAAAACAGCACCTGTTTACTTGTCGGGTTTTGATGGGGAAATAATAGCATTACCACAAGATATGGATTTCACTAATTTCAATGTGATTTTTTTGACTAAAAATAAATTATACTTGAATGGATCGGATTTGATGAAATTAGCGGATTTAAATAAAGGGCATTGTGCGTAAATGGGTATATCCCCATAATTATTCAGCAAATTATTAGTCCTAATATTTGGTGTTTTTACAGAAATTATTCATCAAAAAAATGAGGATGTAGAAAGGGGCTCAATTTACTGAGTTATACCGTTCCTCTACATCCATCCATATTCCAAGGTTTAATTATTTTTACTCATCAGCGCCAACGAGGTATCCAACATTCGATTGGAGAATCCCCATTCATTATCATACCAACTCATTATTTTCACCATATTACCGTTGACCCTGGTCTGAGATGAGTCAAAACAGCATGATGCGGGATTATGGTTAAAATCAATTGAAACCAGCGGCTCGTCAATATATTCGATAATATTTTTCATATTACCCTTGGCGGCGGTAGCCACAATTTGATTAACTTCATCAACCGT
>CAZKUH010000042.1:0-10687 GCA_964555895.1 uncultured Enterobacterales bacterium | reverse complement strand
CGAGTAATAGTTTTGTCGTGACAGTGAAGTTAAAAATAACAGCTACGACAAAGGAGGAGAAGTAATGGCCTTCGATTTAAAAGATCTCAATGAACTTGATTTTGAGAATGTGGGCAGTTGGCCTACTTGGGTTAAATATGGCTCATACATACTGGTTTTTGTCCTAGTAGCTGGCTTGTTTTATTACGCTGATACCGGTTCTCAATACGACACTTTGGACAATGCACAAGCAAAAGAATCCAAATTAAAGAAAATTTTTGAAACGAAATATCGTAAGTCTGCCAATCTGAATGCCTATAAGATCCAGATGGGGGAAATGGAAGAATCCTTCAAGCATCTGTTGCAACAGTTACCCAAAGGCACCGAAATCCCAGCCTTAATTGATGATATTTCTTTTTCTGAATCAGCCAGTGGTCTGGATATTCGGGCTTCTCGTTTTCTCGATGAAAAGAAAGTCGATTTTTATTCTGAAAAACCTTTTCGTCTGGACGTTTTTGGTAAATTTCATTCTTTGGGGGGGTTTGTCAGCCGGGTAGCCAGCTTACCGCGGATTGTCACTTTGCACGATTTCACCATCAATCTGGTGGATAAAAAAGCCGGCGGCGCTCGACTGGGAATGGACCCACTGTTGATAATGAGTATTACAGCCAAAACTTACCGCTATGATCAAAGCGAGGAAGAATAACATGCATACATTGTTACGAATGTTATTCGTCATTGTTTTTCTGGCTTTGTTTTTAGTTGGCTGCGAACAAGAAAACAATGATTTACAAACTTGGATGGATGAAGTGAAGGCGCGGCCCATACCACCCGTTAAGCCGCTACCCGACGTCAAACCATATAAAGCATTTGAATATCAAGCGGCAAATATTCATAGCCCCTTCATGAAGGTTGTACCGGAAGCTGAAGGTTCGCTGATGGATTTAAAAGGTTGTGGTATTAATGATCCTAAACCCGATCCTAACCGCCGCAAAGAAGAGCTGGAAAAAATGCCCTTGAACACTTTATCCATGGTCGGTGCCATTACCCAAAACGGTGTGATGCAAGCCATCATTAGAGATGAAGGGACTGGGCTTTTATACCAGGTTAAACTGGATAACTACTTGGGTTTAAACATGGGTAGAATTGTGGATTTAAAAGAAACCATAATTAAACTCGTTGAGATTATACCGAATGGTAGAGGTTGTTGGGAATCTCGAACTGTCAACCTGGAACTTGGGGAATAGAGCATGTTAAGCAGGAGTTTACAAATGAGCAAATGGCATCAAATACGTGCTAACCTGAAGCCACAGGGTTTGTTAAAAATTATGTCTTGGAGTCTGGCTTTAATAGCTGTATTGGCAGGTTACGCTAACGCCGCTGTTTTAGAAAAGATTGACTATAAAGTTTTACCCGGTGATCGCGTTGAAGTTCGACTCACAATGGATACCACGGTAGAGGTGCCCAAGGCATTTAAAACTGATAACCCGGCACGTATTGTATTAGATTTTAGTGGTGTTAAAAGTCAACTGGCTAAGAAAAATCAGGGAATTGGTGCCGGCGTGGCTAAAAGTGTCAGTGCCATTACTGTGGGCGACCGAACCCGAGTGGTTTTTAACCTGGTCAGTATGGTGCCTTATCAGACACGAGTTGAAGGCAATCAATATGTTGTCACACTGGGGAATTCAGGCAATGTGGTCGAAAGCAAAACCTTTCGAGCCCAGCCAGGAAGTGCATCATCTTCGAGTGCAGGCGCTGCAGTCATTAACATCTCTAAAGTTGATTTCAGGCGTGGACAAGATGGTGCTGGCAGAGTGATCCTTAACCTCTCAAATGCAAACGCCTCTGTAGATCTTCGTCAGGAAGGTCGTACCATCATCGCCGATTTTTATAATACCAACATTGATGATGAACTGATTAGAAAATTGGATGTGGTTGATTTTGCCACTCCCGCGCAACTTATTGAAACACAAAAACGCGGCAATACCGTTAGACTCTCAATTAAAGCAACTGGTGATTTTGAATATCTGGCTTATCAGGCAGATGATACTTTTACTATCGAGTTAAAACCTTTAACCAATGATGAAGTTGAAAAACAAAAAAAATCCAAATTTGCCTTTACCGGCGAGAGGCTTTCATTAAACTTCCAGGGAATTGATATCCGCGGGGTATTGCAGGTTATTGCAAATCAGGCCAAATTAAATCTGGTTGCCAGTGATACTGTTCAAGGCAGTGTTACGCTACGTTTGGACAATGTCCCTTGGGATCAAGCGCTGGATATCATCCTAAAATCTAAAGGTCTGGGCAAACGACTCAATGGTAATGTTTTGATGATCGCGCCTGCAGAAGAAATTTCAGCGCGTGAAAAATTGGAGCTACAAACAGAACAACAAGTACAAAAATTAGCGCCAACCCGTTCCGAATTCATTCAAATTAATTATGCCAAAGCAGCCGATCTGGCGACACTTTTAAAAGGGGAAGAAAACTCCCTGTTATCAGAGCGCGGCAGTGTGACTGTTGATGAGAGAACCAATACCCTATTGGTTCAAGATACCGCATTAAGACTGGAAGAAGTCAGGCACCTGGTCAATACACTGGATATCCCGGTTAAAGAGGTTATGATCGAAGCGCGCATTGTCACCGCCAATGATGGATTTACTCGCGAATTAGGTGTGCGTTGGGGGCTTACCGACAAGAATTCTCAATCAGGTTTTAGTGGTACACTTGAAGGTGCTGCAAATACTGCAAATGGTATTACACCGCCGATAAATCAACGTTTGAACGTCAATCTCCCTGTGGCCAATGCCGCTGGCAGTATTGGCTTTAATATTGCCAGGCTTACCGACGGCACGTTACTTGACCTTGAACTTTCGGCATTACAAAGTGAAAATTTAGGAGAAGTGGTTGCAAGCCCTCGTATTTTGACCACCAATCAAAAAGAAGCAGTGATTAAATCTGGTGAAGAAATTCCATTTTTGCAATCAACCTCTTCTGGTGCCGCATCAATCCGCTTCAAAGAAGCCGTATTAAGTTTAACCGTAACTCCTCAGATCACACCGGATAATAGGATTATCCTCGATCTGCATGTCACACAGAATACTCGTGGCGAGCAGACGGCTCAGGGACCAGCGATCAACACTCAGGAGCTGAGTACACGCGTGCTGGTCTCTAATGGTGATACCGTTGTGTTAGGCGGGATCTATCAACAACGAACCAAAACAGATACAACAAAAGTCCCTATTTTAGGTGATATTCCTGGTGTCGGCTGGTTATTTAAAAATACCAAGAGAGAGGTTTCAAAACAAGAATTACTGATTTTTGTCACGCCAAAAATTGTTGAACATTCAGCAAAATAAATAGGTATAATAGCTGGGGCCTGAGCGTTGACCGTACAGGCTTTTTGTATTGAGAAATTGATAGTAGCCTATCAATTAGGTTTTCAATTCTGGATGAACTCTGTAAATGTCATATAAAAAGAACATTTTTTTAGTCGGCCCTATGGGTGCTGGAAAATCCACCATTGGGAAGCAATTAGCGCAACAATTAAAAATGGAATTTTACGATTCTGATCGTGAAATTGAAGTCAGAGCTGGCGTCGACATAGACTGGATATTTGATGTCGAGGGGGAAGCTGGATTCCGTGTACGAGAACGCGCCATAATTGAAGAATTGTCTGCATTGCAACCCATCGTCCTGGCAACAGGGGGGGGCGCAATCGTTGACCCTGAAAACAGACGATTCCTAGGTGGCAGAGGCGTTGTGGTCTATCTGGACACATCCCTTGAGCAACAATTAGAGAGAACGCGCAGGGATCGACGCCGACCATTAATAAGCCGTGCGGAAGACCCGGAAGCGACCATAAAAATATTGCATGAAGAACGATCGACACTTTACGAAGAGCTGGCCGATTATAAAATTAGCACCGATCAAGGGAGTGTCCGACAAGTCGCAAAGAAAATTATGGACATGTTAAATTCGGAGGAATCGTGAGCCAGCAAATTCTGGTTTCTCTGGGCGAAAATTCTTATCCCATCGAAATAAAAACGGGGCTTGTTAAACACAGTCCCGTTTTTTTATCCTACCTTAAAAACAAATCCGTTTTCATCATTTCCAATGCGACCGTTGCTGCGCTTTATCTACAAAAGCTACAAGATAATTTAACACAAATGAATTTTGTAGATGTGCCCGTCTATCTCATGCCCGATGGTGAAGAATATAAAAACCTGGCACAATTTGAGCAAATCATCGCAGCAATGCTCAAACTTAATTTAGGTCGAGATACCATCATTATTGCTTTAGGTGGTGGTGTTGTGGGCGATCTGGCGGGGTTTGTGGCCGCATGCTATCAAAGAGGTGTACAATTTATCCAGATCCCAACCACTCTGCTGGCACAAATTGACGCCTCAGTGGGTGGCAAAACAGCGGTCAATCATCCGCTGGGGAAAAACATGATTGGTGCATTCCATCAACCTCAGTTGGTATTAATAGATCCAGAAACCTTACAGAGTTTGCCTCAAAGAGAATTTCTGGCAGGTCTTGGTGAAGCCTTAAAATATGGTTTATTGGCTGATGAGAAACTTTTTAACTGGATGGAATCGACCATAGAACTGTTTTTACAACGAGACCTGCCAGCGCTGCAAAAATTAATTATAAAATGCTGTCTAATTAAAGCTGAAATTGTTACAGCAGACGAAAAAGAATCTGGCAGACGTACGTTGTTAAATCTTGGGCACACTTTTGGCCATGCCATTGAAGCCGAAACCCGCTATCAACAATATTTGCATGGTGAAGCAGTTGCTATAGGTCTGCATGCGGCTATGAAATTATCGGTAACATTAGGTTATAGTGGTGTTGCGGAACTCAATAGATTGGTCGAACTGCTAAAAACCATTGGATTAATTGATACGATTCCTGCCACCATGAATTTAGAAAATCTATTGCAACACATGAAAAAAGATAAAAAAAATAAAGCAGGAAAAATACACCTGATTGTCAACCAAGGCATTGGTGCAGCCAAACTGATAGTCTGTGAGGATGAAGCATTAATTAAATCCGCTTTTCCGCTCGCCACCTGAACTTGTGAATTAAAGGGTGATGAAGATAACTTTTGCGTCGCTTACTTTTGGAAACCGTTATGGATACTCAAAATACTGAAGATCAAATTTTTAGTAATCAAGATGTTCCTTTTTTATATGATAGTTTTGTCGCTGAGGTTGATGAACTGATCTCTCTTTCCCATTTCGGTCCTGGTCTAATCGTCATGATCGGTGCGTCAGGAATGGGTAAAAGTACCCGATTGGAACAATTTGAAGCAGAAATTACAGATCTGGGCGTGGTCCGCATAGACGGCACACCCAAACTAAATTTAGAACAACTTTACGCTTCAATTTTACAACAATTACAAGCTCTTGACAGAACCATTGAATTTGAAAATGCGCGCCAAGCGATTATTGAAGCAGCAGCAGACATTGAACAAATCATTCTGGTAGACGATGCACAACAGTTATCATTTGCTGTATTGGAATCGCTGATTCGTTTGGTAAGCCCGGTCTCTGCCGTTCCCGAATACCCCATCAGACTATTGCTCTCTGGAGAGGAGGATTTAATTTCGCAAGTGATGGAAATGAGTTTAGTCTCTTCTGAGGCAATGACGGTAATAAATTTAACCGGCCTGGAAAAAGATGAAGTGGCGAGCTTCCTGGGTCATCAACTTAATCTATCCAAACAAAGTGTCGAGGATAATTATGGCGGCAAAAGGCTACAAACTTTATGGAAACTTTCAGCAGGAAACCCTGGAAACTTATTGAAATGCCTGCACCAAACTGAAGAAGTTATGCCACAAACCGAAAAAAAAGCGACTTCAACATTTTTCAGATCGCTGTTGGTTCTGCTGGGTATTATGTTGTTGCTGCTGGCGGTGTTTGGCGGTGACTGGTTATCCACCGATCGAACCACCACGCCCAAATCAACCCAGGAATTGATCATCAACAAGGTCACCCCGACCAAGACGACAGCCACGGACAACCCGCAAAAGAAAAACCAACCAGCCATAACCCGGAATGAATCTAGTTCTGATAAAATAGAGGTACTGGAAAGAGCGACTCCCCCCCCGCAAAATATACCCGCTTCTGAGCTTGAATCACCTTCGTCACTGGAACAAAACCCCACCGGTTCCCTTAACCAAAAACCCGTGGAGCTCGAACCCGAAGAACAAGCAAACCCCGACAGCTCTAGCCAGGTGTCGCAGGAAACTACAGATTTTGTCGCGCCTGATCCAAAGTTAAAGAGCGAACGCTTTACAGAAAAAAATCCGCTTGCTACCAAGGCAATCACCAACTCGCAAAATAATGCCACAGTAAGCGTGCCAACAAAAGCATCCAGTGATAAATCGCTCTTTACCCCAGACGAGAGCTGGTTGTTAGAACAAAATCCGGGACGTTATATGTTGCAATTTGTCGGCTTAAGCAGTCGTCAAAGTATGACACAATTTTTATCACAATATTCATTTGCACCATCAGCAAAAGTTTATCGCAGTCGACTTCATAATAAACCTTGGTTTATTGTTGTTGAGGGTCTTTATAAAGATGCCGACGACGCGAGAAAGGCTCGAGATAATCTGGCAGCAGATCGAATAAAACTTAAACCCTGGATTAAATCACTAAAAGTGATACAACATGAAGTGCGTCAAGCCGCAAAATTTCGCTAAGATGTCACACTTCAATATTTCTGTCTGCCTCAAATTGCTGTAAAATACCGAGCATATTTTAAATAAGAGTAATAGCTTTTTGTGAACACTTTAAAAAACGATCGTTATTTACGCGCACTCTTACGTCAAGCTGTTGATGTTACCCCGGTTTGGATGATGCGTCAGGCCGGTCGCTATTTGCCTGAATATCGTCAGTTAAGAAAACAAGCCGGCAGTTTTATGGACTTGTGCCAGAATCCACAACTGGCCTGTGAAGTAACTTTGCAACCTGTCAAAAGATTCCCTCTCGATGCCGCCATTTTATTCTCTGATATTCTGACCATTCCCGATGCCATGGGGTTAGGTTTATATTTTGCAGAAGGAGAAGGGCCAAAATTTACAAAACCTATCCGTAACGAAATTGACGTCAAAAATCTTTACGTCCCAGCCGTTTCCGATAAATTACAATATGTCACCGATGCCGTCAGCCTCATCAGAAAAGAGCTTGCGGGCGAGATCCCCTTAATAGGTTTTTCAGGTAGCCCCTGGACCTTGGCAACCTATATGGTGGAAGGTGGTTCAACCAAAGAATTTCGCCGAATAAAAGGACTGTTATTCGAAAATCCTGACTTACTACATCAAATGCTCGAAGTGTTGGCACAAGCCGTGATCAACTATCTTAATGCACAAATTGAAGCGGGTGCACAAGCGGTCATGATCTTTGATACCTGGGGTGGTGTACTGACACCCAGAGATTACGAATTATTTTCTTTAAATTACATGACACAGATTGTCGCTGGACTGAAAAGAGAAAATGAAGGACGGAAAGTACCTGTAACCCTGTTTACAAAAAATGGCGGCCAATGGCTGGAGGCCATTGCCGGATCTGGCTGTGATGCGGTTGGTATAGACTGGACGACGGATCTTGCAGATGCTAGGAGGCGTGTGGGAGAAAAAGTTGCGCTACAGGGTAATATGGATCCTTCGGTGTTATATGCCAGTCCCGATCGAATTTTTACTGAAGTGCAAACTATACTGAGCTCTTTTGGAAAAGGTCATGGACATGTTTTTAATTTGGGGCATGGTATTCATCAATTTGTCAAACCGGAAAAAGCCGGAATTTTTATTGAAGCCGTACATAAATTAAGCACAGCTTTTCATTGAACCACTCCCATAACGAGCACAGATAATGGAATATTTATATGATAATTGAGAGCGAATTTAAACCTGCCTGGTGGTTGCCGGGACCTAATCAACAAACCAGTTTCCCCTCTTTTTTCCGCAAGAGAACCATACCGGAAGGTTATTGGAAACGACTGGAACTGGCTGATGGTGACTTTATCGATCTTTATATTGCGGGAGATGAAGCTGAAAATACTCTTGCAGATCAGACACCATTGGTGGTACTGCTACATGGCTTGGAAGGTTCTATACATTCACCCTACAGCCTGGGTTTAATGACACAATTTATACAGCAGGGATGGGGAGCCATTCAAATGCACTTCAGGGGCTGTAGCGGTGCCCCAAACAGAAATTTCCGTGCGTACCATTCGGGTGAAACTGAAGATTTTACTTATGTCTTGAACTGGTTAACAGAAAAATTTCCTCATCGTCCGTTAGCCGCAGTCGGGTTCTCACTGGGCGGCAGTGTATTACTTAATTATTTGGGGAAAGCGAAAGCTGAAACAAGGCTGGTTGCTGGTGTCGCTGTCAGTGTCCCCTTACAACTCGATATTGCCAGCCACCGCATCAATCAAGGATTTTCACGCGCTTATCAAAAATATTTACTCTCTTCTTTAAGAGTCAAAATCGCCAAAAAACCCGAATTACTGCAGCGTTTAAAGTTATCCAAAGAAGACGTCATGCAAATCGCCGATTTTTATGAATTTGATGATAAAATCACTGCGCCTTTACATGATTTTGATGGTGCTGATGATTATTATAATAAATCTTCAGCAAGACAATATTTAAAAAACATTGCAAAACCGACACTGGTTATTCACGCCAAAGACGATCCTTTCATGACCGAAGAAGTCATTCCAGAGGCGAGTGAACTTTCTGCATCAGTCACCTTGGAACTCAGTAAAGCCGGAGGCCACGTGGGTTTTATCAGCGGTAAAAACCCACTGGAGCCGGAGTATTTTCTGGATAAAAGAATCCCTGAATTTTTAGCATCTTATTTCTAAAACATGCCATGCTTTGATTAACCCCGGTTGCTTATCCCCAATAACCCTTATTGCTTCGCCGCTTGACTGCGCTGCTTATCTCTCACCGCTTTAAATTCACTACCTTCTCTCCATTGTGGCCAATCGTGACTATTAGCGATGTCAAAACCGCTACGGAAATATAAACGCAAGTCTTCTACAGCACCAGAAAGCTCCCAACTCGAATCAAATTCATCTCGTGGACTATGATATCTTTTTGACACATATTCCGCAGCTTTTGCCTGACCATAGGCAACACCTCTGGTCAGGTCATCATAGCCTGAATGCGGGTATAACATCGGCACACCTAATTTTGCTAATTCGAAATGATCCGAACGATAGAAATAACCTTTTTCTGCTTCTGCATCAGGTTTCAGCGTTCTTTGCTGAAGTTTTGCCTCGGCATTCAAGTAATTATCTAGCTCGCTCAAACCGAGGCCAATGACTGTAACATCCCGGGTGCGACCAAAATTATTCAGTCCATCAATGTTTAAACCGCCAACTGTTTTAGCAAGAGGAAATAACGGATGTGCAGCATAATATGCCGAACCTAACAAACCTTGTTCCTCTGCGGTTACGGACAAGAATAAAACTGACCGTTTGGGTTTATGGGCTAATTTGCTATAGGCTTTGGCGATTTCTAAAAGACCAGCGGTACCGCTGGCATTATCTTTAGCCCCATTATAGATGCCGTCGCCTGTTATACTGGGGTCAGTGCCTAAGTGATCCCAATGCGCCATGTAAATGAAAACTTCATCCGCAGTTTCCGATCCAGGAAGATAGGCAGCAACATTAAAAGAATTGACCCGAGAGAGCTTGTTGTTGATTTCGACCGAAGCCTTGAGTTTTAAAGCGATCGCTTTAAAACCTGGTTTCTTTGCCGCTGCATATAGTTTTGACAAATCCATCCCGATCTTGGTGAAAAGTTTTGTGGCACTGGCTTGCGTGATCCAGCCTTCCACAACAAGCAAATTTGCCCCTTTGTCGGCTCTCACCCTATCGAACTGTGGGCCAGACCAACTGGAACTCACTGTAGACCAGGGATAAGCTGCCGGCTTGGTATCATGAATAATAATTGCGGCAGCAGCACCCTGACGTGCTGCTTCATCAAATTTATAATCCCAACGACCATAATAGGTCATGGCATTTCCATTAAACAGATCCGGATTTTGCGTGGCATAACCCGGATCATTGACCAGCATGACAACTGTTTTACCTCGCACATCTATGCCGGCATAGTCATTCCAATTTCTTTCTGGCGCATTAATTCCGTAGCCGACAAAAATCAGCGGACTTTTTTTAATCGCGGCTTTAAGTTGTTGTTTACGCGTCCAGACAACTTCTTCATCAAGATACCCTAGTTGCAAAACCGGACGCTCAGCATGACTAAAGCTGATTACCGGTTGGTTAGTGGCCGTAATGGAAATTAGCGGTACGGCCTGAAAATAACTACCATCATTGGCCGGTTTAAGTCCAAGTTGTTTATAGGCTTTTGCTAAATATTCAATGGTCAGTTTTTCACCTGCTGAAGCTGGAGCCCGGCCAGCAAATTTATCAGAAGAAAGGATTTTTATGCTTTTAACCAACGATGATTTATCGATACTTTGTGCTGCTTGAGTGAGATCCAAAGATGCATTGTTTTGCTGGCTTGCAGCCGTTGTTTTCTCGGCAGAATATACCGTGCCATCTTTAGGCTCGGTCGTTTGCTCAGTTTTAGATTGACAGCCAGCTAATAAAAATATTAGCGTCAAAGCCATTAACTTATTTTGTAGAGTAGACATTGATGTCTCCATTTATTTTATTTAGTTTTTAAAATATG